>JAKSVL010000002.1 GCA_024407995.1 Bacilli bacterium
ACGCTGAAGACATTGGCTCTACACCAATCACAGCAATCAGTGAAGATAAAGGCATTGTTGATACATGCAATGTAACTGTTGTTGAAGATCATATTACTAAAACAGAATTGAAGTATTTTTCTAAAGATTATGTAGATAATACAAGTTTTAATTTCTATGATTATTCACCACATACAGGCAATGTTTATGTACTTGTTCTTCCACTCTCTTTCTCTGATACTGGTACATTTATTTCGGATAAAGCACAAGTTAAGAATGACATTGAAACTGCTTTTTTTGGAACTAATGAGGAAACAGGTTGGAGAAGCGTTAAAACCTTCTATGAAGAAGAATCGTTTGGCGCTATTAAAATTAATGGTGTTGTCGCCGATTGGTATGAATGCGGTAAACCATATTCTAATTACGGAGTTAATCAAGACTTCAATACTTTGGACTTAATTAACGATGCTCTCAAGGATTATAAGAATAAGCACAACGATATTGATTGGAACTTATATGATCAAGACAACAATGGTCATATTGATAACGTTGTAGCAATTTACGGTGCTCCTACTTATACTAACTTGAATAAACCTGAATGGGATAACCTTTGGAGTTGGGCAAGGAACGAAGGCTATAATGCAAAAGTGGGTAAACCAACTTTAGGCTATTATGTATTATCGTCATACACCTGTATGTATCGTTCTGCCGAAGATGCATTAGCACATACAGGAAAATCTTCATACTTTAGTGGCCAAGGAAACACAACTATTGATGCCCATGTTTATATTCATGAAATGGGACATATGTTCGGCTTATTGGATTACTACGATTATGGACAAGCAACTAGTCCAACAGGTATTTTTGGAATGCAAGATTCCGATGCTTTCATGCATGATCCTTATTCAATGTTAACCTTTGGATGGTCTCAGCCATATATTCCTACATCATCTTGTGAAATTGACCTCGGCAACTTTGTTGAAACAGGTGATTGTATACTTCTATCTCCTGATTTCAATAAGAATGCTTCACCATTTGATGAATACCTTCTTATTAACGTCTTTTCGCCAACAGGATTAAATGAAAACGATGTACTTTACCATTACAATCGTTCTGGAGATATGGATGAATGTGGCGTTCAAGTTTGGCATGTTGATGCTCGTTTGGTAAGAGGCACGAATTACAACATAAACAATCTCACAACTTTGCCAGTTAAAAATGCTGATGGTGGAATAAGATTTGCTTTTTCCAATAGCAGTCTTGCAGCAGAAGAAGAAAGAATCTCACCATTAGGACGTGACTACGCGAAGTACAATATGCTTTATTTAGTTAGAAACGATACCAAAATGGCATATGACAATAGTTACATATACGACAAACGTGATTTGTTTAAACAAGGCGACATATTTACAATGGATAAATATAAAACCCAATTCCCAGATGGAAATAAACTAGATAATGGACAATCATTAGGATGGCAATTTGAAGTAGCCTCCTTAAACAATGGTGGTGCAACCATTAAAGTAACAAAACTCTAATCGCACAAAAAATAAAAAACAGGGCTGTTAGATAAATCAAGATGCTAGCAGTCCTTTTTTATAAAAAGAAAAATAGATGTTAAAAACGAAAAATACTCTTGCTTTGACTTGATAACAGAACTTTGTTATATTCATTGCAAGAAAGTTGGTTGAATTTTTATGAAATATAAATGCCCATTCTGTAACTATGAATCTGATCAAGCGTTTGCTTTCTGCCCCAAGTGTGGTAAACAAGTTGTTGTTGATCAACAAGCTAATGCAGTTGAAGCTGCCCCGAAGAAAAAGAATAACATTCTCTCTATCTTAGGCTTTGCTTTTGGCATCTTAAGCAATGCGCTTTTGTGGATTCTTCTCGCAAGAACTCATTCAATGCCTCCATCATCTACTGTGACAATTTTTATGATTGTGGATTTAGCTATTGCCGCTGCTGGTGTTACTACCACTTCAATCGGTATTAAACAATCTAAAAGATTTGTTGCTCCGGGCTTAATCTTCTCTATATTCACTACAGCATTTTCTTTCTTCTATTTAGTAACAGTCATTGCTTCTATCTAGAAATTAAATAACATTAAAAATACCCCTTTCCAGGTTTTCCGGAATAGGGGTATTTTTGTTTTAAGTATAACTAGCTAGTATGTTTAGCCATTCACTTCTACATCTGTGAAGAATGTGACTGTTCTAATGCCAGGCATAATAAAGCTTGAACCTGTACCAACAGATGTTTTGAAAACTAAAGTGTTAATTCCGCTAATGAGGTGAGTGTCTTTTAAGACAAGGTGTTGATATTCACCCGTTTTTGGCAAGGCGAAATTAACTGTAGAAACTTGGAGACCATTAATCTCAATAATGACATAGTCAGTTAAGTTACTAACTGTTTGTGATGTTACTTCACCGATATTTAAGACAATATCAATATCAGATTCACCATAACCATTAGTTTCTAATGTGAATGTCATCGAGCCACCATTTGTAAAACCTTTAGCGATTTCCCATGAAGTATCGCTAACTTCTACAAATGTTGGTTCTGTTCCAGCTTTCTCGAGTTCAATAGTTGCATTGTGAGCATCGAAAACATAGTCTGTTCCATAGTCACTCTTAGATTGGACGACCGTTTTAGATGAATCATCGTATTCAACATATTCGTTATCGTAAAGAATTTCTTTAGGAAGTTGAGGAAGAATGGCATTAATTTCTTCTTTGTTTCTTTCATATTCTTTTTCGTAATTGGAATAACTGATTGCCGAAGAGATGAATGAAACACCGCTAATAACAATAGCGACAACTCCAACAAGAATAGAGACAGAAGCAATAATATGATTTTTAATGAAATTTAAAATCTTATTCATTTGTATCTTCCTCCTCTTTCTTTGGTTTTCTGAAGAAACCTTGAATGTTTAATGCACATGCGGCCACAGCGATAATTAAGCCACCATAGACAAATGCATCTAGGGTAATAATTGCTGGTTGCCACCATAGATATGCTCTCTTAGCTTCTAACGAAACTACAATTTCAGAAGGATGATCAACTGAAGCGTTGTAAGTAGCATTTCTATATAAGGAGTGTGTGTAACTGTAAGCGATTTCGTGAATAGCATCGCGCATACGAAGTTGTACACGAATTGGAGTATTGCTTGCGTTACCAATTGCGTTAGCTTGTGAACCAGTAGCGGATTGGAGAATGATGTTTCCACCAAAGCGGAAATGGAATCCCCAGTCCATGTTTGTGGCGTTTTCAGTCATGTCGGTAATAATTTGCCCACGGAATCCCCATTCGTTACGGAGAACGCCTTGGATTAAAGCTTCGTTGCCGCCAGCCCAAATACCACCAATACGGTTGAAGGATGTCATGATACCAACTGTTCCACCGTTTTTAACAGCTTCTTCGAAGGAACGGAGATATAATTCACGCATTGCTTGTTCGGTAGTCCAAGTCATTAAAGCCATTCTGTTAAAATCTTGATCATTTAAAGCAAAGTGCTTAACGAATGTTGTGTGACCATAAACGCTGATACCTTTGATAATTTCAGATACATAGCGACCGGAAAGAATTGGGTCTTCTGATTGATAACCGCAGTTTCTACCACCATAAGTAGAGCGGTGTAAGTTACAGTTTGGAGAATAAATTGCATCCTTACCGGCGGAGTTCATATCATTGCCCATGCTCTTACCGAGTTTATAAGTAAGTGATCTGTTCCAAGCTTGGCAAACCATTGTTGGGCCAGGATAAGCTGGACAGTTAACATTATCATTTTGGCCTAAGCCGCCACCAATCATAGCAGCGCCTTCAGCATGTGAATAAGCATTGTCTTTTGTTTCACGAAGACCGATTTCAGTAATGCCGCTTGCTTTGTATTGTGAGTTCATACTGACAATGTGTTTTGCGGTGTCAAATGGAACTTGATCAAGGAGACTTTCCCAACCTGGATCGTCATAATCTGCACCAAGTTGCATACCTAAATCTGTAAGTTTACCATTTTCGATAAGACGGCCATTACCGCCACTACCCCAAGTAAGTGATTCTTGAGGAATTGGATTACCGAAGTAATCTTCTGTAGCATTGTCCCAATTGTCAGACATTGCTTTGTTATAGGAATAATTATCAACAACAATACCATTTGCACGGTTTTTTAATTTGTCAGTCCATGGCTTATCTGGTTCACATTCAGTAAGTAATGGTGGGAAGTTGTTACGATGGACGAATTCAATGTTTTGATCAACAGATGAACCATCAGTTGGCATGCCTTCATAAGCGTTTTCACCTGTGAAACGGTTTTCAACTGTAGCGCCTGTTACTTCGTCTTCGTCAATCATGATGTCTTCATCAACTGAGTAAGTTAAATGATCTTTGTACATGTCTTTGACGTTGTGTGCGTCAGTCATGAAATAAAGTTCGTAATCACCATGTTCGAGTTCATAACCAGTATGTTTATTTTTGTTTGCATCATAATCATCGTATGATTTGAAATCTTTGGTGTCGACTTCGATTTCAAGAGTAGCAGTTTCTCCTGGTTTAAGTTCAGGAGTCTTTTCGTAACCCACTAATTTACGTGATGATTTTTCAATACCACCTTCGTAATATGGTGCGGTTAAATAGATTTCAACGACATCTTTACCTTTGTATTCACCTTCATTGGTGACATCAATTTTGATTGTAATTGTTTCGTCTTCAGAAATTGTGGAGCCATCTGCTTTGCTAGCTTCATTGAATTCCCATTTAAATGTTGAATAACTTAAACCAAAACCAAATGGATATTGGACAACATTTTCATAGCCGCCGTATTCTTCTGTATCCCAGAAGCCTTCAGCGTCAGCGGTTTCGAACCAACGATAACCCATATAGATGCCTTCGGTGTATTCAACATAACACGCATAGTTATAGAAAGCACCGCCGCCAGCGCCTCTACCTGCTTTTGAGAAGTAGTCTGAAGAGGAACCGCCTGTATAGTGACGTGTGTGCTTAGCGCATGAGCGGAAATATGTAATGTTGTATTCTGGGCGATATGGTGTTGTATCGGTCATACGACCAGAAGGATTGGTTGTACCAAAAATTACATCAGGAATAGCGAGTGCACCTTGACCACCTGTAACGCCAACATTAAGAACAGCATCAATACCATCAGGTGTGTCTTTGTTGATGATATCGACAAAATCTAATGTCATATTGTTTGTAGAATTGACCACAACAACAACATTTTCGAAATCTTTTGCTAATTGACGAAGGGTGTATTCTTCTTCAGTAGAGATTTCAAGATAAGTTCTTGTTTCATCTTTTGGTTGGCCTTCACATTTGTTTTGATAATGTGGGCAGTCACTGTTTTCACCAGCGTGACGAGAGATAACAAAAAATGCAGTGTCACTGTAATCTTTCGCTCTTTCGTAAATTTGTTGATATTCTGTTTGGGTTTCTAGAGATGGCTCACGGATTTGGAAGAATGAATCAAAGTTGGCCATAATGGTGTTCGAATCACCCTCTGCTTGGTGCCATTTCTTGTAATAAGTTGGAAGTTCTGGGTTGACAGAAATACCACGTTTCTCTAATGCGGAATTGAAATCGTAAGAGACGTGGCCATTGGTTCCAACTCTTTCTGAACCAGATGACATGATGTACCAGTCGATTGAACCATGTCCGAAAACATTGACTTGGGACACATCGCTTTTGTCAAGAGGTAACGTACCGTTGTTGTGAAGCATGACAATACCTTCACGTTCACATTCAATCGCTAGCTCATCACCCATGCCTGAGAGATTTTGCGTACGAGCGGCTGTATCTTCAGGAGCTGGGCATAAGTAAGTAGTTAATGTGTTTGCGTAAACATTAAAAGCAATATCGTTGCCAATCGCTAGGGCTACACCAACTGCAGCGATAACTGGCAATGAAGCTATCGATATGATTAACTTAGCTTTGTTATTAGATTTACTCATTTTGTTTTCCTTTCTTTAAGGGAATTAAATAACATTTGCATCGTAGACCCCTTAAAATCTACATACAAAAAGAGAAAACATGTAATTTGCAGGCAAATACGTTTCTCATATTTACATGATATTTGGTGACCCCTTAATCTTTATATGTTTTTATTGTTCTTTTTATATGACTTTTTTGCGCACGCACGCTCAAAAGTCAATAAGTTAACAAGATTTTCATAGAATACGTTTGTTGTTTTGATTAACATCAATTACACGTTTGTCTTTTTCTTGCATATTTAATAAATAAGATAATAGAATATTTGTGCTGCACCTATGGCGGAACTGGCAGACGCGCTAGACTTAGGATCTAGTGGGGCAACCCGTACAGGTTCGATTCCTGCTAGGTGCACCATTAAATATACAAAGATGATATTGAATATCGTCTTTTTTTATGTAACTAGCAGAATTGTTAATACGCTTTCACTTTGTTTTATATTAGAAATATAATAAAATTATTAACGGAGGGATGGGTATGTATTTAATAGAAACAAATAATCTTTGTAAAAAATATTCACGCAAATGTGTTGTTGACCACGTTAACATGCATATCGAAGAATCTTCTATTTATGGATTCGTCGGTGAGAATGGTAGTGGTAAGACTACTATTATGCGTTTGTTAACAGGCCTCGCAGAACCAACGTCTGGCTCTTTTACTTTATTTGGTGTTAACAATAAAGATAGACGTATCTATAAAGTTAGACAGCAAATGTCCGCTATCGTAGAAGCCACCTCTTTAGTGCCCACTATGACAGCTAGAGAAAACATCATTTACCAAGAATTGTATCTTGGCCTCAAATTAACAGATCAAGAAAGAACGGATCTTTTAACAAAAGTCCATCTAGAAAATGTCGGTAATAAAAAAGTTAAAAACTTCTCTTTAGGTATGAAACAGAGACTAGGCATCGCTATGGCGTTAATTACCAAGCCAAAACTCATGCTTCTTGACGAACCTATGAATGGCTTAGACCCAGAAGGTATCGCAGAATTAAGAGAGTTATTAATCGAATTAAATAGAAAAGAAGGCATTACGGTATTGATTTCATCTCATATTCTTTCTGAACTCGAGAAGATTGCCTCTTGCTATGGTTTCATCTCGAAAGGTCACCTTATTGAAGAAATCAGCGTTGAAGAATTACAAAGAAGATGCCGCAAATCACTTAGTATAAAAGTCGATAAAGTTGATGCTGCAGAAAATGCTTTAACAAAACTTGGTATCAAGGATTACAAAGTAATGCCAAATGGCGATGTAATGATTTATGACAATATTAATATAAATAAAATTGTTTTAGCATTAAGCGCTGCACAAGTTAACATTTTGAATATTAATTCCTCTGATGAATCGGTTGAAGATTATTATTTAAATCTCGTGAGAGAAAGGGAGGCTAGATAATATGGGTCGTTTATTTAAAGCATTCCTTTTTAAATTAAAAAGAGATTTAACATTTAGAATTACTTTAATTATTGGCGCTGCTTTTGCAGTTCTTATGACATTTCTGTTCTTCTTGATTGATGCGACCACTTATGAGTCAGGAGGCAGCTTCATGAGGACACTTACTGGACCAAATATGTTTTTAAACTCTATTTCTCCAGTACAAAATTTTGGCATTTCAATTCCAGTCAATCTTATTTCTTTTACATGCTTAGAATTTACTCAAGGCACAATTAGAAACAAAATCATTAGTGGTAATTCAAAATTAAAGATTTATTTGTCATTATTCTTATCAGGTTTAGTCTTTACCTTTGCGTTATTCTTTGCCTATGCCGGTTTATGCACTCTTTTTGGCACAATCTTTGGAGGATTTAACCTTGATGATCCTGTCCTCAGTGTGTTCGGTACTTTGGGCACAGGCTACGTTGATGCTTCCTATCTTGTCCGCACATTGATAATGACTCTTCTTATTTATGTTACTATTGCTGCATTTACTATTTTTATCTCTGCGACATTTAGATCAATCGGCCCATCGATTCCAATTGTCATTGTGGTATTAATGATTGCTTTCTTTAGTGGCTTTATTTTCTCGGTAGCCTACCAAGACAATGAAACACTTATCACTATCATGAAGGTTGTTAATCCTCTTTATGGTATGTCTGCTGCACAGATAAATATTGAAACTGGCGCTATGTTAATTGATGACAGTACATTTATATGTTCGATTGTCTGCAATTTAGTTTATACAGTACTATTCACCTTCTTTGGCGCTCTCATCTTCACAAAGAAAGACGTCAAATAACTTAATAAATCAAACGAATCAAGCGTCGAAACATCGGCGCTTTTTTCGTTGCTTGAAAATGACAAAATTGATACACGTGTGCCTTCTTTTCGCTATTAAAAAACGCAATAAATTTAAAAAAAGAAGTTAAGAATTTACTTTTTTTAATGGTTGAACAAATTATGTGCTATAATTTGATAAATTATGGACAACAAAGAACTAGAAAAGAAAGTTCAGGAACACGCTGAACAAGTCGAGTCAGGAAAACCTAAAGACAAAAAAACGACTATCAAATACATTCTCAACATCTCGTTAGTGCTTATTATTACTGCGTTAGCTATTTTTCTCGCTATCAAAGATGACGCTAGTGAAATATATAAGACGTTAGCGAGCGCTGATTGGAAATATTTACTTATCGTGGTTGGCTTAATGCTTGGCTGTATTCTTGTTAGAAGCTTCTTATATTTTGCTTTTGCTCACTTATTTACTCGTAAATACCATTTCCATCAAGCGATTGCAGTTGACCAAATCGGCCAATTTTATAACGCAATTACTCCTGGTGCTAGTGGTGGCCAAATTATGCAGGCCTATACTTATCGAAAACAAGGCATGGCGGTATCTAGCGCGGTTTCAATCTTGGCCATGTATTCCATTGTTTATCAAGTTATTTTAATTATCTTTGGCCTTGTATCTTTTATTGTTAAATATGATTTCATTACCGCTCTAGGTTATGTCAAAATTACTCTCAATGATAGTGGTTCTTTGAATCTTCCAATTTGGCCTTTGACTATTGTTGGTTTCTTACTTAATGTTGGCGTGATTGCCTTAGTTTTCTTAATGGGCTACTGGCATGGATTCCATAACTTTGTTATGGGCCCTGTTGTTTCTTTGCTAAACAAAATGAGAATTGTTAAAGATCCTGATAAGACAAGAGAAAACTTAAGAATTCAAGTGGAAAACTTTAAGATTGAGTTCAGACGTTTAAGCACTAATATCCCATTCTTATTACTCGTCGTAGTATCATTTACCGCTTATATGTTATTGAAGTTCTCTGTACCATATTTCGTCGGAAAAGCTCTTGGCAACCAAAGCCTTTCTGGTAGTTTCTGGGATTGCATTTTCTTAAGTAACTACCATCAAATGGTTACCGGGTTAATTCCTATTCCTGGTTCTGCTGGTGTTTCAGAATTCGTTTTCTATAATTTATTCCTTAATGAAAGCAATATGGAAACTGGATTCTTCTGCGTTTATTCAGATTTTGCCAACCGTGTCGTTGATCCAGCAGCCACTAGAGCATTAGCGAGATCATCCCTTCTCATTTGGAGAAGTTCAACATTCGTCATTCCAGTCTTAATTGGTGGTTTTGTTGCAGCGTTCTATCGTTCTTCGCCAAAAGACGAAGTCCATACTGGCGAAATGCCAAATCGTCAAACTTTTTACTCATTACAACAGCAAACTTATGTTGAAAGATATCATGATGTTGAATCGTTGGTGGAAACCACTCGTCTTTCTCGTAAATCAATTATAGATAAGCTTAATCCTTCATCTAGCAAGAAGAAAAAATCTAAAAAGAAAAAAACAAAGAGTCACGTTACTCCTGCAGATATTTCCAAGCAAGACTATGATGAAGTTAACCTTGAGGACTGGGACAATAATTAATGCGTATTGCAATATTTACTGATGCCTATCCTCCTTTTATTAACGGTGTTTCCACATCTTGTTTTAATCTTGCGAATTCTTTAATGGCAAAAGGCCATGATGTTTTGGTTATAGCGCCTCGTTCTACAGATGGCAAACTTGAACAAATTGGCAATGTCTTATATGTACCAGGCCTAAATTTAAAAAAGTTTTACGGGTATCGATTAACAAACTTATTCGCTAATAAACCAATTTCAATTGTGAAAAAATTTAAGCCTGATGTCATTCACAATCAAACCGACTTTACCATCGGCGTTTTAGCAAGAAGATGCGCTAAAAGATTGAAAGTCCCAATTGTTTATACTTATCACACTTCTTATGAAGACTATACATATTATGTAACCCATGGTGTATTTGATAGATTTGCCAAAAGATTTGTTAGAGATTATTCAAAGGATTTAGCTAATCGTATGACAGAATTTATTACTCCTAGTGATAAAACTAAAGAATATATGCGCTTAGTGGGCTCTGATACTTATATCAATGTCATTCCTACTGGTATTGATTTTTCAATTTTTAAGCCAGAACAAATTGATCGAGAAAAAACTGCTCAATTTAAATTGGAGCACCATATTAAACCAAATACCAAAGTCTTTTTAATCCTAGGTCGTATTGCCAAAGAAAAAAGCATGGACGTTTCATTAAGAGGTATTGCGGCCTATCATAGCAAGCACCCTGAAGCTGATATTAAAGTTCTTGTTGTAGGTGGTGGACCTTATCGCGAAGATTTAGAATTATTGTCTGAAAGCCTAGGCATTTCTCACTTTGTAGATTTTATTGGTCCAGTACCTAGCACAGAAGTACCTTTCTATTACAATCTTTGTGATATTTATACCAGTGCTTCAATTACTGAAACACAAGGCTTAACATTCATGGAAGCTATGGCGGCAGAAAAGATTGTTTTAGCGAGATTTGATTCCAATTTAACAGGGACGATAATCAATGGTAAAACCGGTTTCTTTTTCACTGATGATGCTTCATTTGTGAGTCAGGTTGAAAAGATTTTCACCTTAACCAGTGAACAAAAAGACGCAATTATTAAAGACGCTAATGTGGTTTTAGATACTTATTCCATCGAAAAGTTCTATGACAATATAGTGAGGGTATATCAACGTGCCATCCGTAAATGCTGGTAAATACCTCATTAAATCAATTAAAGTCTATAAAGATCATGTGACCTTATCTTTTGTTAAACATGATAAAGTTCAAATTTCTAAGGAAGCTTATTTATCTTCTTATTTATATGAAGGAAAAAGCATTTCCAAAAAAGATATTGATAAATTATTAGAAATTACCGCTCTTTCTACCTTACTTAACTATGCTTTATCTTTAATTAGCAAAAAGCATTATAGTGAAAGAAAGCTTATTGAAAAATTAAAAGCTAAAGATAATAACAAAACCGCTATTAATGGAGTGGTTTCTAAATTAAAGGAAAATAATTTGCTTGATGATAAAGCTTTAATGGAAGACTTGATTGCCTGGGACGATGAAAGAAATTTTGGTCATAATAAAATTATCAAGCATTTAAAGGATCAAGGTATTCCGGATAATCTTGTCGTAAAGGCCCATTTTCCCGTTTCTAACGAGCTTAAGAAAGCTAAGGCTTTATTACCCAAGCTCGATAAAAAATACGCTAAATATGCCTTTGAAAGCAAAAAGAAGCATATTTTTAATGCCTTGATTGCCCAAGGCTATGAAATAGAGGTAGCAAAACAAGTAGTGGGTCTTGCCAAAAAAGACCAACCTAAAAAAGAAAAAGAAAAATTAATGAATGATTTTTTAAAAATTAAACATCGTTATGAAAATAAATACGAAGGCTACGAATTAAAGAAAAGAATCTATGCAGCCTTAGTGAACAAAGGTTATAAATATAATGAGATAAAAACAGTATTGGAGGATATAGACTATGAAAATGATTAATGAGTTAAATGATCACGAACACGTAGAAGGACAATTCCTGGTCGGTAACGTCTCTAAAGGAGTGAATACCGTCGGTGGTTCTTACTTTTCTCTTGAATTAAGAGATGCCAGTGGCACAATAGCCGCTAAAAAATGGGACGCCACTCTTTTGGATGAACAAATCTTCATTCCTGGTAACGTTATCTCTTTAGTTGGCGAAACTAATAAATACAAAGAACAATTGCAATTAAAGGTTTTATCCGCGGAACTAGTGTCTTTGGAAGATATTGATGTTGAGAGGTTTGTAAAAGCTCCTCCAGTAGACAAAGAAATATTAATCAAAAGATTTAAAGATTATGTTGCCTCGGTGAAAAATGAGAATTGTCAGAAATTATTAGCATATTTTGTTAATAAATTTGGCGATAATCTCTTTTCTTATCCTGCAGCAGTATCGATTCACCATGAATATAGCAGTGGTTTATTAATGCATTCTGTCACTATGGCAGATCTTGCTTCCTCGATGTGTGAAATATATGATGCCGATCGTGATTTGGTAATCACTGGCTGCTTGCTTCATGATATGGGCAAAATAATTGAATTAGAAGGACCTATCGTCTTTAAATATTCTACTGAAGGTAAATTATTAGGTCATATTAGTATCATGGCTGCGGAAATTAGAAAAGCCGCAAGCGAATTAAAAATCGAAAGTGAAATTCCTGTTCTTCTTGAACATATGGTCTTAGCACATCATGGACAACTAGAATTTGGATCTCCTGTTCTCCCGTTAACTAAAGAAGCGCTTCTATTATCTTTAGTGGATAACCTTGATAGTAAAATGGTTATTGTGAACAAAGTTATGCAAGATGTTGAACCTGGTAACTTCTCTAACAAAGTATTCGCGCTAGATAATCGTTCATTCTATAAACCAGCAAAATAAAGAAAAAAGAAAAGAACATCGTGATGTAATTTCCAGCGATGTTCTTTTTTTCTTAAAGATTATTTTTAATTTGCTCTGCGATCATCGGCAAATTCAAGCCTTCATCATTAGCCTTCAGTTCTAATTCAAAGCCATCGTGCGATTCATAACGAGGAATAACGTGCACGTGGAAGTGCTTGACTGTTTGTCCCGCCACTTCATAGCAGTTTGTCAAAATATTAACGCCTTTAGCCCCTAAGAATTGGATAGCAATTTGGCCAATTCTTTGTGCGACATCAAAGACTTTATGCATAATCTTTTCTGGTGTTGATAAGAAGGTGTCATAATGTTCCTTTGGAATAACCAATGCGTGACCTTTTGTGACTTGTGATATGTCAAGAAACGCTAATACATCAGCGTCTTCATATAATTTGTAGCAAGGTATTTCTCCTGCCACGATTTTGCAAAATACATCTTTTTCCATAGTGATACTCCAATAGAATTCCTATTGAAATTATAGCACAAAAAAGGAGGTTGTTTAGGCCTCCTTAATTTGTTTTTTTGAATTAATCGAAGAGATCTGGGAAATTGCTCTTGAAGTAATCGTAGACAACAGTGTCGTGATATTCAATGTTCATTTCTTCGAGCCAGTGTTTCTTGGATAAATTCTTGTATGTATCGTTATCGGCAACGATTTTAACGATTTCGTTGATGTAGGTTTCGAGTTGTGCGAGACCATCAGCATCAAGAGTTTCGATGTTCTTCTTATCTAAGTTTTTGGATCTGATTGCATCTTCGACTAAGACGATGTAATAAGTGCCATCACTTTCGAATAAGATATCTTCTTGAACTGGGTTGCCTTTAATTCTGGTTGTATTTCTTAAGAAATATTTACCATTGACTTTACCAACAACATTGATGAAGCTTGTGGTTGATTCACCAGCAGCTTCTGCTTTATCAACATTAGTTGTCCAAGCGCCATCTTCATAAAGGTATTCAACACAGAAGTTGTTCTTTTGAACGCCATCTTCGATTGTTGGATTCAATGCGTTAGCAACATTGATATCGAATAATTTACTCTTAATGGATTCTGGTAAGGAGGATACACCAACAGACTTGATATACCAACCTGTGGAAGTATTATCTTCGAGTTCTAATTCACGGGTCTTGATTTCTTTACCGACTTCAACTGTATAGCTGTTGTTGCCAGTGTATGAACCTTCGTTTTGAGAAAGTTTTGGATCCGCGGAGATTTTTTCGATTTCTTCCATCATGTCACCATAAGCTGTGCCTTTGAAATATGGCTTTGCACCTGAAACTAAATATTCAGGAATTGCGGCGTTCATTAAGGCATATTCATCAGTGGTGGCATAATCTGCTTTAGACATGAATGTACCTGTCCAAGCATTGGAAACCATTTTGAATGAATTTAAGTCGATTTCTCTTGGAGTAGCAGAGCTATCGAAGATGTAATCGTTGACATATGTATTCATTAAATCGGAAGCGCCTTTAGCATATTTGCTGTTGTTCTTAATAGAAAGAACGCTAATGTGACGGGCGGATGTACGACCTAATGTGTCATATGATTTGTCGAGAATGTATTGTTCGACTAATAATTGACGATAGATGTCTGGAAGAACTTGTTCTTCAACATATGTGGCATCGTCTTCAGCGGTTTCGCTATCTTCAAGTTTGTAGTTGCTTTGATAATTTTCACGGTGGAGAATTGTATCTTCGTTACCTTCGATATCTTGAGAAGTTTCTTTAAAGACATCGTAGTCTTCAACTTGAGCAGTTAAGACGCCTTTGAATGTGTTGACTGGAGTAGCAATCACATTGTTTTCGATGGAGCTAGCGAGAGAACGAACGAATTTAGCTTCGTCAAAGACGTTTTCTTCACTGTAGCTGCCACCAGAGATTAAGGAATACATCTTTTGAGCAATACGCTTTTCGATGGTGTTCCATTTTTCTTCTAATCTAGCGAATTCAGATAATTCATTACCTTGCATACGCTCACCTTTGTTATTGGTTGTCCAATAAGCTTTGTGATCGTCGATGAATTTCTTGGCGACATCGCCACCACCAGTTAATTCGTCACCATTATGTTGTAAATCTTTAACGGCATCTTTTAATGTGGTTTCACCAAATTTGTTTTCTGGATTGATCTTGCTAGCGGAAACTTTGTTGTAATAACCGAATACGCTAACAGAGTATTGATATAGTAATTGGTCTAAAACATCACTTGGAATGTTGCCTTCACGAATTGAATCGTAGACATCTGTGAAGTTGTTGTTGTAGATATCACTATCGTTATTAATTTTGACGATTGGAGAGTTTTCGTCATAATTAGTTGGTTTTGCGATGATATCGCTATCACATGCAGTAAGAGCAAAAGCGGTTAATAAAGCGATTGCTGAATATTTAATAACATTTTTACGCATAATAGTAATACATACCTCCTTCCGCGAAGGCACCATAGGTTGAAGCATCACCAGTACCTTCGTAAAGTTTGAAGAAATCGTCAGCGATCTTTTCAGAAACTAAACGAGTGTAATAAGTACCAGTTGCACCTGTGGTTGGGTTAACTGTTTGCCATGGTTCAACGTTACGGTTGTATTCTTGGACATCAATTAATCTTGTATATGTTTTCCAAACTTTGGCTAAACCTTCTTCTTGTTTTTGTTGGTTGGTGGTTTGTTGTGTATTGATGTAGGCTTCAATCTTGTCACCTAAACCTTCAGCAGCACCAGTAAATTCAACGTTCATTTGTGTGTCAGAAGTTAACCAATTATAAAGACGATAATCATAAGTGGAATCGAAGGAAGTGATTTTGCTCTTCACATCGTTTGCACGAGTGGTGTAATCTTCTTTATCTTGGGAATTAATATAACCGACATAAGAATCAGAATTGTAACCGTCTTCACCTGGAATCTTTGTGCTGTAGTAGTCTGCTAAAGTATCATAATCAAACATTGATTTTTCGATAACCATAAGGTGGATACCGTATTGGCTACGAACACCAATGATGACATTATTTCTTTCATCAACTAAATAACCATCAGCATTGAATCTTGGTAAGTTAGCATCGTAGACGTTTGCGTCATCGACTAAGTTAGAGAATTCTTCATTTGCATTAGCAGTGTTGAAGCTGCTAGCACCTGATTTACGGTTTTTGATTAAGAAAACATTGTGTAAATTGAAATATTTATTCCAAAGAATGTTTCTTGGATAGACTGTTTCACTGCCGTTGGCAATCTTGTTACCGTATTTATCAGCAGTAACTTCTGCATAGTCACCCATCTTAACGAATGCTTCGTAAGGAACTTCAACAGCTTTAGCTGGTAAAGCATCATAGACTTCTTGTTCAAAGCCTAAACCTTTTTGAATTGCATCCTTGGCCGCACTTGTGGCGTGGTTTGGATCATACTTGTAATCATAAGCATAGAGACCTAATTGGAATTCGTTGACCATGCCTAAGCTACCAGAAGAAGCATCATTTGTCATGATACCGACATCACCACCGTTAGAGGCGGAACCATCTTCACTATATTTCTTTGCGACTTGGGCAAATGTATATTTGCCAGAAGCAAGAGTAGTGACGGAGTTATAAAGTAACTTAGCTTGTGCTTCAGAAACTGTTCCTTTGTAGAACTTTTCTTGAGCATCACTTGCTTCGTCAACTTTAACTAAGATGTGACGGATGTGGTATGGCATTGCAGATTTAACATTGCTTTGCACTTCAGCGCCAGTGGAATCGACACCGATGAATTCATTCTTTAATGCCTCAGCGTTATCGTTGTTTGTGGCGTACCAGTTCTTCATGACTTTCTTTTCTTCGTCATAAATGAATTTTTCTAATAATTCTTTTGAACTTTCGACGTTATTGGATTCAAGGATAGAATCCCATTCATCATCGTAACTAGTTCCATTGTTTTTAGCATTGGCTTTTGCTTGGTCCTTTTTAGCTTGGACTTCGTTCTTAGCATAGTTTTCGATTTCAGAGTAGTTCTTTTCGCCTTCAGCCCAATTTTGAGTTTTGAACTTATAACGAATTAAAACTTCTAAGATCTTTTCATAGAATCTGCTAACGCCAGTACTTGTATTTCCGTATTGTTCGTAAACATCATCAGTAATTAAGTCAACTGCTTTTTCTGATCCATAAGGAGTGAAAGTAACAATTGCTTCTTTTGATGAGGTAACGGAACTACAGGCAGACATTGCCATTGCCGCAATGAAGCTAGTAACTAGTGTTATTGATAGTTTACTTTTCTTCATTTTTAACTCTCCTTTTTCAAATAACAGCGCGAATATTATAAATATTCTAATTTTTTTATGCAATACATTTGTTCACAAAGTCCAAACTAGACCCATTTAATGGAAGCATGATTTAAGAAAAATTATCGTATTGATTGCTAATAAATTCTGGCTTATATAAAATAGTCCAGGAAACTGAGGAATCGCTATGTCAGTACTAAAAATAACTAATCTCCACGCCAGTGTCGAAGGCAAGGAAATCTTAAAAGGTGTTAATCTTATGATTAACGAAGGCGAAACTGTCGCCATGTTAGGCCCTAATGGCCATGGTAAATCAACTTTATTCAATGTCCTTATGGGACATCCAAAATATCAAGTCACAGAAGGCAGTATTTATTTCGATGATAAGGATGTTTTATCACTAACAACTGATGAAAGATCAAAATTAGGTTTATTTTTAGGCATGCAGTTACCAAGTGAGATTCCCGGTGTGATTAACTCCGACTTTTTAAAAGCCGCAGTTAACGCGAGAAGAGAAAAACCGATTTCTACATATAACTTTTATAAATTATTAAATAAAGTGACAACGGAACTCAAAATGCCGTTTGATCTCGCTACCCGTTCTCTCAATGAGGGTTTCTCTGGTGGCGAAAAGAAAAGAAATGAAATTCTTCAATTAGAACTATTAGAACCAAAAATTGCTCTACTTGATGAAATCGACTCGGGTCTCGATGTCGATGCGATGCAAGTGGTTGCTGATGTTATTAGAAAAGAACAGGCTAATGGTCGTGGATTTTTAATCATTTCTCACTATGCAAGACTCTATGATCTTGTAAAACCAACTCGAGCGGTCGTCATGATTAATGGTCGTATTGTGCTTGATGGAGGTCCAGAAATCTTCAAGAGAATTGACCAAAATGGCTACGAATTTATCAAGACAGAATATGGTGTCGAAATTGATAAAGAAGAACAAGAAATGAACAAAGTCTCAATCGGTTCTTGTGCTGTCAGAGAAGCAATCAAATAAAATGGAAAGAATTAGAATTACCAAAGAAAATAAAATGCTTAAGAGCGGTGAATACTTCATCGATTCTTTTGACAACATAGATTTGCAAACAGAGGTTAATTCTGAGTGTGATATTTTGCTTACTAATTTATCTGATTCTTCTTTATTAAAATTATTAATAAATAAAGATAGCAAGGTAACTTTTTCCGTATTAGCAGATAAACAAATTAATAATGCTAATATTCGTATTTTATTAAAAAGCAATGCGAGCATTGATGGATATTTTGCAGATTTTTCCAAAGAAGCAATTAATCTCAACTGTACTATTGATCTTGATGAAGAAGGAGCTGCTGCTAACTTTAGATTAGCTTCATTAGCGGCTAAGAATGATGTTAAGAAAATTGATGTCTCAATCAATCACAATTCACCTAGAACGTATGGTAAAGTTGATAACTATGGTGTGTGCAAAGATGATGCCAAAATTACTTTCCTTGGAACCTCATATATTTTGCATGGCGCTGTTAAAAGCAAGACTCAACAAAACGCTAAGATTATGGTATTTGATAAAGCCAGTAATGCCATTGCGAAGCCGATTTTAAAAATTGATGAAAATGATATTGAAGCCAGTCATGCTGCTGTTGTTGGCAAAATCAATGACGAGCATTTGTTTTATCTCACTTCTAGAGGTATTGATGAAGCAACCGCTAAAGAGTTAATTACTTTCGGCTATCTCAAACCTATTTTGTCAGGATTTAAAGAAGAACAAATCAAAGAACACATTTCCTCTTTGATAGAAGGGAGAATGTAAGATGTACGATATTAACGAAATTAGAAAACAATTTCCAATGCTCAATGGCAAAACAATGCAAAACAAGCCACTTGTGTTTTTGGACAATTGTTCAACAACATTTAAGCCTCAATGTGTAATTGATGCTATTTCTGAATATTATACAAAGTATAATAGTAACTCACATCGTGGCGACTATGATCTTTTGTATCAAATGGATGTCAAAGTGGATGAAGCTAGAAAAACTATAGCGGATTTTATTAGTGCTGATGCAAATGAAGTGGTCTTTACCGATGGTGCAACCGGTGCATTAAATTTAGTGGCCTATGGCTATGCTTTGAAAAACCTTAAAAAAGGCGATGAAATTATTATCAGTTATTCTGAGCACGCTTCCAATATTTTGCCTTGGTTCAGAATTTGTGAATTGACGGGCGCTGTTATTAAATATGTGCCTTTAAATGATGAAGGAAAATTACTTCCTGAAAATCTTTTGAAGGTTATTTCTAAAAATACAAAAATTGTTTCTTTGGCGCAAATAGGAAACGTTTTGGGTTACACAATTGATGTTAAAAAATTTGCCAAAATCGCCCACCAATATGGCGCGATAATGGTTGTCGATGGTGCACAATCAGTTCCTCATATGCGCGTAAATTTTAAAGATTTAGATATTGATTTCTTAGCATTCTCTGCTCATAAAATGTGTGGTCCAACTGGTATTGGCGCATTAGTGGGCAAATATGATTTATTAATGAATATGGATCCATTTGTATGTGGTGGTGGTATGAATTCTTCTTTCACAAAAGATGGCGAAGTAAATTATCGTCTTCCACCTGAAAAATTTGAAGCAGGAACACAAAATTTAGCAGCGATTCTTGGCTTTAAAAAAGCAGTGGAATTCATTAATTCGGTGGGGATTGATGCTATTCATGAGCATGATCAAGCCCTTATTAAATATGCCATCGGACAATTAGAGCAACTCGATAATGTCATTATCTATAATAAGGATTCTAATAATGGTATTTTAACATTCAATATCAAAGGCATTTTCTCACAAGATGAAGCAACGTTGCTCAACTATAAAGGCATTGCCATTCGTTCTGGAGAACACTGCGCCAAGATTCTTGATAATTATTTAGGCGTTAAAGCGACATGTCGTATGTCGACATATTTATATACAAGCAAAGAAGACGTTGATGCTTTTATCAACGCAATTAAAGATGGAGGAGATATTTTAGATGCGTATTTCAATGACTAGTGGCATGATGAGGCAAATCATTATGGACCATTATTCCAATCCACAAAACAAACATCAACCTCCAAAAGAAGGTTATGAAAAAGTTCATATGCATAGTGATAACTGCATAGATGATTTAGACATTTTTTTACTTGTGGAAAATGGCCAAGTAAGCGATGCTTGCTTTGACGGTACCGCTTGTACAATCTCAACTTCTTCCACAGATATTATGTGTGATTTATTGCAAGGCAAAAGTATTGAAGAAGCTAAAAAAATCATTGAACAATATAACCATATGATTCATGAAGAATCTTTTAATGAAGATCTTCTTGAAGAAGCCATTGTGTTTATTAACACCAGTAAGCAAGCCGCTCGTATTAGATGCGCCACAATCGGTTGGAATGCAGCGGATGAAATATTAAAGGACAAATAACATGCCAAAAGACGAAATCAAATTCCAAGAAGATTATAAATATGGTTTCAAAGATGAGGATGTCTCAATTGTTAAAACAGACATCGGTTTAAACGAGGATATTATTAGACAAATATCCAAGCTCAAGGATGAACCAGAATGGATGCTTGAATATCGTTTGAAGAGCTATAGAGCTTTTCTAAAGCTCCCATTGCCTTCATTTGGTCCTGATTTATCTAATCTTGATTACGATACATATACGTATTTTACACGTTTAAGTAATAAGGAAAGCAAAAACTGGGAAGAAGTACCAGAAACTGTAAAAAACACTTTTAACAAACTCGGCATCCCAGAAGCAGAACAAAAGTATCTCGCTGGTGTTTCAACTCAATACGAATCGGAAGTTGTTTATCACAATATGTTAAAAGAAGTTGAAGAAAAGGGCGTCATCTTTTTATCAACAGATATGGCGTTAAAACTTTATCCTGATTTATTTAAAAAATATTTTGGTACTGTTGTCCCTTATGGCGATAATAAATTTTCTGCATTAAATGGCGCTGTTTGGTCCGGTGGATCTTTCATCTACGTGCCAAAAGGTGTTCATTTGGAAAAACCATTACAATCATATTTTAGGATTAATAATGAAAAGTCAGGTCAATTTGAAAGAACCTTAATTATTGTAGATGAAGGCGCTGATGTCCACTATGTGGAAGGCTGTACTGCTCCAACATATAGTAAGGAATCACTCCATGCTGCGGTAGTGGAAATCTTTGTTCTTGATGGTGGCAGATGCCGTTATTCTACTGTCCAAAACTGGAGCACAAATATAGTTAATTTAGTCACGAAACGTGCTATTTGTTACAAAAACGCTTCCATGGAATGGATTGATGGAAACATTGGCTCACAAGTAAATATGAAATATCCAGCCTGCATCTTAGCGGGAGAAGGAGCAAAAGGCACTTGTATTTCTATCGCTGTGGCAGGAAAAGGTCAATTCCAAGATGCGGGAGCCCGTATGATTCATATTGCTCCAAATACATCATCAACCATCATTTCTAAATCTATTGTAAAAAATGGTGGTATCGCTAATTATCGTGGAACAGTAAGACATCATAAATCTGCAACAAATTCTAGAAGTCACGTTGAATGCGATACATTAATTTTGGACGATTTATCAAGAAGCGACACTATTCCAAATAACGAAGTTAAAAATAATAGTTCATATATTGAACATGAAGCTACAGTGAGTAAAATATCTGAAGAACAATTGTTCTATTTGATGTCTCGTGGTATTTCAGAACATGATGCAACCCAAATGATTATTATGGGCTTTATCGAACCATTCTCCAGAGAACTCCCAATGGAGTATGCTGTTGAGTTGAATCAATTAATTAAAATGGACATGGAAGGAAGCGTTGGTTAATGAAAGAATTTGATGTCATTGTTGTAGGCGGAGGACACGCCGGTCTTGAGGCGGCTTTTGCCTGTGCTCATTTGAATAAAGAAACGCTTCTTTTAACCTTAAATATTAAAATGATGGGCAACATGCCATGCAATCCATCAATTGGTGGATCTGCCAAAGGTATTGTCGTTAGAGAAATCGATGCTCTAGGTGGCATGATGGGTAAAGCAGCTGACCATCATTATTTGCAAATGAAGATGTTGAACACTGGAAAAGGTCCTGGTGTCCAATGCTTAAGAGCGCAACAAGATAAATTAGAATACCCTGCTTATTTGCAGCAATTAGCCTTGTCTACAGAACATCTGACTGTACAAGAAGGAATGGTTGTTGGCCTCATTGCTGAAGAACAAAAAATACAGGGTGTTATATTAGAAAATGGTACACGTATCCGTTCTAAAGCGGTAATTTTAACAACGGGTACATACATGGAAAGCCAAATTTTCCGTGGCCACGATGTCAAAGATGAAGGTCCTGATGGAGAAAAACCATCACTTGGTTTGTCCCCATATTTAAGATCTTTGGGTATTGAAACATTTAGATTAAAAACAGGAACTCCTCCTCGTATTAAAAGAGATTCTATTGATTTCAGCAAAGCTACAGTGCAACCTGGTACTCCTCGCCGTTTAGCATTTTCTTACGAGACAAAGGAGTTCATCCCAGTTGATGAGCAAGAACTTTGCTATTTAGTTTATACTACACCAAGAACACATGAAATCATCAAAGAACACTTAAAAGACTCTGCGTTATTTAGTGGTTTGGTGACTGGTGTTGGACCGAGATATTGTCCGTCTATTGAATCTAAAATAGTGACATTTGCCGACAAAGAAAGACATCAATTATTCTTGGAACCAGAATCAAGATATACTGATTCAATTTATCTCCAAGGCTTTTCTACTTCTATGCCTGTTGACGTACAAGAAGAAATGGTCCATTCTCTACCTGGTTTTGAAAATGCTGTTTTCTTAAAGTATGCATATGCAATTGAATACGACGCTATTAGAACAGAAGAATATGGTCCTAACTTAGAAATTAAAAAATGGCCAGGTTTGTTTATTGGTGGTCAAATCTGTGGCACTTCTGGGTATGAAGAAGCTGCAGCTTTAGGCCTCATCGCTGGTATTAATGCTTGTTTGAAAATTGACGGCAAAGAGCCATTCATTTTAAGAAGAGATCAAGCCTATATCGGTGTGATGGTTGATGATTTAGTAACTAAGGGTACAGAAGAACCTTATAGACTCATGTCTTCTCGTGCAGAATTCCGTTTGATTCTTAGGCACGATAATGCTGATATGCGTTTAACAGAAATTGGACATCAAATCGGTTTGATATCAGAAGAAAGATATCAAAATTTTGTTAATAAAATTAACAATATTAATAAGGCAGTTGAAATCCTTAAAGAAAACTATTTAGGCAATCGTGAAGAAATTAATGCTTATTTAAGAAGTGTTAATTCTGATGAATTAACAGGTGGTATTCAGGCTTTTGAATTATTAAAAAGACCAAATATTTCTTACGAGGCCTTAAGAAATTTTGTTCCTGCTTTAAAAGATATTGAATTAGATGAATTTGCGATTGAGGAAGTCGAAATCATTGCTAAATATGAAGGCTATATCGTTAAGCAAATTAGAGAAGCTAAAAATATGGCGAAATTAGAAGAGATGAAAATCCCAAGTGATTTTGATTACATAAACATGGATGGTTTAGCATTGGAAGCTAGACAAAAACTCGATAAAGTGAGGCCACTAACCATCGGACAAGCTTCTCGTATTTCGGGAGTTAATCCAAGCGATGTTACAGTGTTGATTTTTAACGCGAGGAAAGCTAAAAATGAACAAAATTAACTTTGTTAAAGAATTAGAGAAACGCGGTATTGATTGTAACGAATCTCAATTAAATCTTTTATGGAATTTCATGCATCATGTTTTAGATACTAATGAAAAATTCAATTTAACCGCAATCAAGGATGAAGAAACTTTTGTTGAAAAGATGATTTTCGACAGCGCTCTTTTGCTAAACAATCATGAATTTGAAGGCTCTGATTTGTTAGATATTGGCGCAGGTGCTGGCTTCCCTAGTGTCGTTGTTTCTATCCTTTCACCGAACACTCACGTTGTGGCGTTGGATAGCACCGCTAAAAAAGTAAATTTTATTAAAGAATATGCTAAAAGAAACAATCTCAACATGTCTGCTGTCTGTGCTCGCGCTGAAGATTATGCCGAACAAAATAGAGAAAAATATACATTAGTTACTGCTCGTGCAGTTGCTTCGCTTCGCATTCTTATTGAACTAGCAATGCCGATGCTTAAAGTTGGTGGTGTACTTATCGCTATGAAAGGTCCTGGATTTGAGGAAGAAATCATTGAAGCTGAAGGTGCCTTTAAAAAATTGAAATGTAAGATTGATTATATTTATGAAGATCAATTACCAGAAAGCCAAGAGACCCGTTCCTTTATTTATATTAAAAAGGTAGGGGAAACACCAAAAAAATATCCTCGTCCATTTGGCGAAATTAAAGCCAGACCTTTATAAATCTAATGATTAAAGCATAGTTTTACATAGGCTAATTATGTTATAATTCACCTATGAAGAAATTTGCTTTTTTATTTGCCACATTTGCGTTAGCCCTAACTTCTTGCTGTTCCACAAGCTCTTTTAATAGTGAAAATAGCACTGCTTCTTCTAATGAAATTACTTCAAGTTCTAGTTCAAGTTTTAGCGTAGATAGCGACCACGTTCATCAATATTCGTTAATTTCTGAAACTCAAGCAACACTATTGGAACGAGGTGTTAAAACCTATTCTTGTTCTTGTGGTGATAGTTATGAAAGATATTCATATTATCTTGAAGAAATTGCGTTTAAAGATAAAGTATTCCAATACAGTGGCCACGAAAATGTTATTACTCTTGAAGGGCTTTTACCTTCTCACTTAACTGTTGAATATGAAAATAACAAATTAACGGAAATAGGCAGTAAAGAAGCAACCGCCAAAATATTGGATGAGGAAGGACAAGTGGTGATGAGTAAAAAAGCCATCATTACGGTTGAAGCATATACAGGTTTCCCCCATGTTGAATTAGATACCAGTGGTGTTTCTATTGATTCCGATGAAGAATATACTCCGGTTAAAGTAAGTACAAGCAATTGTAAAGATGCATATAAAATCAGCAACAAAACTGGTGGCATTCGTTTAAAAGTCCATGGTGGTCAAAAATAATATAAAAAGCTATATCGTCTTAAGTTTGAGAAGAAACTGAATCTTTTAGGTTTACACTCCGATTATAAAAACTGGGTTCTTTTAGCGGATTATAATGATCCATCAATGCTCCGCAATCAATCTGCATTAAATATTGGTAACTCATTATTTAACTATTCAAACAACTACGCTAGTCGTTATGAGCATGTTCATGTTTACTTAAATGGACAATATCAAGGCGTCTATTTATTAGCGGAGCAGCAGCAAATTAACGCAGGACGTGTAGCGATTAACGAGGCAGAAGAAAATTATCAAGGTACAGATATCGGCTACTTTTTAGAACTACATTTAAAGAATACTGACGGTCAACAAATTGATGCAGATTTTCCAGATTATGTAAGCTTAAAAGGTAATCGTAGAGTATTGAGTGGTGCTACTGTTCCTGATCATTATTATGAAGTGAAATCTGATTATTATTCCAATGACCAAAAAACATTTATCCAAAAATACATTAATAATGTCTTTTCAATCATGTTCAATGCGGTTAGCAATAAGGGTTTCTATAAGCTAGATCAAAACTATGATTTAGTGGAAGCTAATTTTGCTAATGCTTATGAATGCATTAATGAAGTAATCGATTTGGAATCATTGTTCAAAATCTATTATTTACAAGAAATGATGTGCAACGTAGATGTTGGTTATGCTAGTTTCTATTTGTTTGTCGATTTCTCAAGCAAAAGTACGCACAAAAGATTAACTTTTGGTGCTCCGTGGGATTTTGACTGGTCTAGTGGTAACGCAAATAAAAACGATGCTCAAAATGCTAAAAAAGAATACAATAGCCGCAATTTTGAGTTTATGAATTGGTGGTTATATATGTTAAGGAAGAGTGATTTCTTTAACACATATTTTGAAAAGTATTTCGAAATCTTTGATTGTGTTGGCATCATGCAAAGAGTATTTAATGATATAGATTATGAAGTTGCAACATTCAGCCAAGATTTTGCAAATAACTATAGCGTGTGGAAAACATTAGGTACTTATATTCCTGCTTATACCATTAACGCCAATCTTTCTTTTAAATCACAAAAAGATGGCGCGGACTATTTAAAAGATTGGTTAACACAAAGATATACTTATCTTTCATCATTATTTTTAAAAAGTCTTCAATAAATTAAAAAGCGTTATATAATATAGACACTTCAGGGCAGCGAAAAGCGACCGGCGGTAAACCCCGCGAGCCAATATAGTGGCATGAACTTGTGAAATTCAAGTGGCGACAGTAAAGTCTGGATGAAAGAAGATGTTTTTTAGGCCTTGGGAAAGGTCTATTTTTTATGAAAGACAATCTCACGGGGTTATGTATAGCAATCGGATTCTTTGTGGTTTTGCTCGCGAAATTTTTTGCGAAGTTTTTCTTTAAAACAAATACCATCACAACTCGTTTTATTGCTAGAACCGGTGTATTTGCCGCTATTTCAATTATTTTATATATTGTTCCTGGATTTAAATTTTCCTTACCGTTTTTCCCATCTTTTTTAGAAATTCACCTTGATGAAATTCCTGCATTCTTAGCAGGATTTGCCTATGGTCCATTATCTGGTTTCATTATTATTTTAGTTAAAACTATTGTTAAGCTTCCTCTTACCAGTACTGCATGCGTTGGCGAACTAGCAGATTTCATTTATTCTGTTGCTTTTGTGGTTCCAGCGGCATTGATTTATAAAAAGAATCACACATTAAAAGGAGCTTTTATTTCCATGCTGATTGCGGTAGCGATTCAAGTAACTGTTTCCTCAATTATTACAACTTTTGTTATGTTAGATGCCTATTCAATTTTATATAACATGCCAAAATCAGTAATCTTAAGCATGTGTCAAAAAATCAATCCTGCAATTGATGACTTAGGAATTAAATTCTTATTAATGGTTGCACTCCCATTTAATGCTTTGAAAGATGCAATAGTATTTGTTGTGACTTTCCTCTTATACAAGAGGTTACGAATGATTTTTAAGAAAATCGATGCACAAAAAAACTAGGTCATTCACGGCCTAGTTTTTTGTTGTATTTTACTCTTCAACAGAGATTGCACCAACTGGGCAAACGCTAGCGGCGTCTTCGTCTGCTTCGCCTGTAATTGGGGTTGCTGGACCTTCATCAGAGAATTGGAAATCTTCTGGATAGGAACCGACGCATGCACCACACATAATGCAAACTGAAGCATCAATTTTTACTCTTTTTTTAGCCATGAGTAATTGCCTCCTTGGATTAGTATATAAGCATTATACAGAGAAAACGGATAAATATACAATATTTTCAAAAAAAGTCATAATTAACTACCAAAAAGATTCTAATTAAATTAGAATATACACAGTCAGGATTATTATGGCAGAAACAAGATTTGAAAAATATAAGAAATATCGCGAATCTTCTAACGAAATAAAAAAAGAAGTCGCTACCAAGAGCCGTGATTACAATCTAGTGAGTGAAAAGCATAACACCACATCAACATTACCATTGGATGAAGTGTTGGGGCAAATTGATGAAGAAGATGAAACTATCTCAAATCAATTAATCACTAAGAAGAGACTACAAATAGGAATAACTATTGCTATTGGAGTTCTTTTGCTCGCGGGTATTGTTATTTTTGCTATCGTGGCCTGGGGAGGAAAATAACCATGAAAATCGCTGTTGCTATTGACGGCCCAGCTGCTGCTGGCAAATCAACCATTGCAAAACAAGTCGCTTTGATGCGTGGCTTTACCTATATAGATACAGGCGCAATGTATCGCGCATTTACATGGTATTGCCTTAAAAAAGGCGTTGATTGCCAAGATGAAAAAGCCTGCGTCGCTTTAATTCCTGAAGTAAATATTGAACTTAAACCAGGCTATATAGTTTTATGTAATGGTGAAGATGTTTCTAAACCAATTAGAGGCACTGATGTATCAGGCAATGTTTCTTATATTGCTTCATATAAAGATATCCGCTTAGCCCTTGTTGAGTTACAGCGTAAAATGGCAGAAAAAGATTCTGTTATTATGGATGGAAGAGATATCGGAACTTACGTTTTGCCAAATGCTGAAGTAAAGATTTTCCAAGTAGCATCTGTTAGTAAAAGAGCAGAACGTAGATATAAAGAAAATCAAGAAAAAGGCATACCTTGTACATATGAAGACATCGTTGCAGACGTTGAAAAAAGAGACTATATCGATTCCCATCGTGCCTTTGCTCCACTTAAACCAGCGGCCGATGCAATTCATTTAGACACCTCTGATTTATCTATCGATGAAGTGGTAGCAGAAGTGAACAAGATTATCGATCAAAAATTAGCGGAGAATAAATAATGCCTCAAGGAGTTGTTGCAATTGTTGGTTCACCTAATGTCGGCAAATCGACAATTTTTAATCGTATGATTGGCGATAGACGCGCCATTGTCGATGATGAAATGGGTATTACACGTGATAGACTATACGGCCAATGTGAATGGCTCGGCCATCACTTTTCTTTAATCGATACTGGTGGTATTGAAATTGTTAATCGTCCATTCCAAGAACAAATACGAGTTCAAGCTGAAATCGCTATAAATGAGGCAGATGTGATAGTGTTTGTGGTGGATGGTAAGCTTGGAATTACCACAGATGATCGTGTGGTTACTGGCATTTTGCGCAAGGTCAATAAACCTATCATTCTTGCGGTTAACAAGATTGATGAAGGTTCGCATATGGCGGATGCTCAAGAGTTCTATGGCCTTGGATTAGGCGAGCCATTTATCGTTTCCGGTGCACACGGTATTGGTATTGGTGATGTTCTTAATGAAATTGTTAAGTATTTACCAGAAAATAAAGATGAATTAGAAGAAGATCGTATCACTTTTTGCGTTGTCGGTCGCCCTAACGTGGGAAAATCATCTTTAACAAATGCTATTCTCAATCAGGAAAGAGTTATTGTCAGCAACATTTCTGGCACAACTAGAGACTCAATAGATACTCCTTTCAAAAGAGGTGAACAAAATTATCTTGTTATCGATACTGCGGGACTAAAAAAACGTGGGAAAATCTATGAGGCTATTGATAAATATAGTGCTATACGTGCATTAAAAGCCATTGAAAGAAGTGAAATTGTTCTTCTTGTTCTTGATGGAAAAGAAGGTATTACCGAACAAGATAAACACGTCATTAGCTATGCCACTGATTTGCATAAAGCTATTATCATTGTTGTTAACAAATGGGATTTAGTTGATAAGCAAACTAATACCATGAGCGACTATGTTAAAATTATTAGAGAGGAATACAAGTTCCTAGATTATGCACCTGTGGTCTTTGTTTCTGCTTTAAAAAAGCAAAGACTCGATACATTATTTGAAACATTAGATATGGTGCATCAAGCTTACTATACACGTATACAAACATCTTTATTAAATGATGTGATGCAAGATGCCCAAATCATGAATCAGTCACCGAACTTTAATGGGGGACGCCTTAAAATTTTATATGCTTCCCAAGTTAGTAGCGCCCCTCCAACCATCGTTCTCTTCGTGAACGATCCAGAATTTATGCACTTCTCTTATGAGAGATATATAGAAAACCGTTTGAGAGAAACCTTCAACTTTGAAGGCACTCCCATTCGTATAGTCTTAAAGAAGAGGAGCCGGCAAATAGACAACAAATAAGGAGATTCACTATGAACAAAATCAACAGAAAAGATTTAGTCCAAGCCGTAGCGGATGAAGGCCATCTTTCCAAGAAAGACGCTCGTACTGCTATCGACATTGCCTTTGATCTTATCGAGCAATCGCTTCTCGAAGGCCAAGAAGTAAACGTCACTAATTTCGGTGTATTTACTCCAAAAACCAAACAACAGCGTGACGGTACCGATCCAAGAAAACACAATCGTATCGTTATTGAAGAAAAACGCACAGTCGTATTTAGACCTTCCAAGCAATTGAAAGAAAAACTAAATAAGTAATAAAAACAGAAAAATCAGCTTTTGCTGGTTTTTTTGTGCCTAATAACTATGATAATAGAAGTATGGATAATAAAATTGCCTCATTCAAATCATTAGCAGATATTTTTGAACAGCATGGTTTTCATCTATATCTTGTTGGTGGCACAGTGCGTGACTATCTTTTAGGCATTAATTTAGATGATATGGATGCTGTTAGCGATGCCTTGCCTCATCAAATTATGTCCTTTTTAAATAATGTAGATGATACATTTGCTCATCTTGGTTCTTTAAAATATAAGGACCTCAGTGGTGTGAAATTCGATATCACAACCTTAAGAAAAGAGAGCGGTTATGTAGATTCTCGTCATCCAAGTAAAGTAATATTTGTGACTGATTTAAAAGAAGATTTCCCAAGAAGAGATTTCACTGTCAACGCGATGTATTTGGATAAAAATTTAAAAGTTTATGATTTTTGTGATGGACAAAAAGATATACAAAACCACATTTTAAGAATGGAGGGTAATCCAGAACACAGATTAAAGGAAGACCCACTTCGTATTTTAAGAGCAATTCGCTTTCATTTGATGCACGACTTAAAAATCGATGATGAATTGATGAAAGCAATGACTAATAATTTATATTTATTACAAAATATCACCGACGCGAAAATAAGAAGCGAATTAAACAAAATTGATGATTCAAAAGTGAATCAAGAAGAGAAAAAAGCAATTTTTTCACAATTTGATGTGGCAAACATTAAGGGTGTGGTAAAGTAATATCATGATTAGTGAAGCTGTTGATTTCCGTTTTCTTCTTTTAGAAAACTACAAAAAACTTAGAATTAGTGAAGATGAACTAGTAATTATTTTTATGATTGATCACCTTGTTACTCAAGGTAATCCTTTCATTACTGCTGACTTATTATCTTTAAAGATGAGTTTAGACATTAAAAAGATTGATGAATTAATCGCAAACTTATTAACTCGCGGATTAATGGAATATACTTCTTTAAATGGCAAAACCGTGACATCTTTAAATCCTTTAAAAGAAAAATTATATCGTGAATTTGAAATATCGATTTCCAAAGAAAACGAACGCAAAGGTGATCCTAAAGTAAATGAGGAACTTAACAACATTTATGAAACCTTTGAGAAGCAATTGAACCGTCAATTATCACCTTTAGAAATATCTCACATCAGAGAATGGGTATCATTAGGATATTCCGATGATATGATTATTAACGCTTTGAAAGAGGCTCTTTCTCAAGGCAAAAAATCATTAAGATCTGTTGATAAAATACTTTTGTCATGGGCTAAAAGAGAAGAACTTGAAGTTGAAGGCAAAACCGCAATCGATGATGAGTGGACTAAGAATTTAGAAGAAACTATCCGCATTGCTAAAACTCCTTGGCTTGATGATGATGACGATGATGACGACTAACATTAATCGCCTTTTGGATTATCTTGATGAATTATTTCCACTTGCTAAGTGCGAACTTTTTTATACTAAAGACTATGAATTAGTTATTGCGGTCATGCTTTCTGCCCAGACAACAGATAAGTCCGTTAATGCAGTGACATCCATTTTGTTCAAGAAGTTTACTACACTTGACGAATTAAATAATGCCTCATTAGAAGAAATTGAAGAAATAATCAAACCAATAGGCCTATATAAAAACAAAGCAAAAAATCTTAAAGGAATTGTTGAGGAATTGATTGAAAGATTCAATCGTACTGTTCCTTCTGATAAAAATGAATTGATGACATTACCAGGAGTTGGCAATAAAACCGCAGGTGTTATTCGCGCTGAAATATTTAATATTCCTGATTTACCAGTAGATACACATATTTTACGAATAGCAAAAAGATTAAATCTTGCTAAAAAAGACGATGAACCAATTGATGTTGAAAGGAAATTGAAAAAACTTATTCCAGAAAAAAGATGGATTAAGTCTCATCATCAATTAATTCATTTTGGTCGTTATCATTGTTTGGCCCGTTCACCACGATGTGAAAACTGCCAAATAAAGGACATGTGTATTAATTATTTACGAAAATAGAGTTTTTCAACTGCATCAATGAAATGCAATCTAGGTGTGTAATCCTGTCTGATTAATACACCTTTTTCTTTAAAGACAGAATATGGAATTGATTTTCTGCTTCCATGTTCATAGAAATCAATAACAAAGGAAGCATCTAATAAGTAGATTTCATTTTTTAATTGGAAACAAATGATAAAGAAAGCAATGCCGCCATGTTTTAAAACATTTTTTAAGTGAATGATTTGATGCTCGCTAATATTGCTAATAGGAAATGATGTTTCTGATTTTGTATTTTTAGCTTCGAAATCGACATATTTACCTTTGTAAACACCGTTATAATCGGTAGTGGATTGCTTTTCGAAATAGGCATCAGTAATTTTACCACCACGAGAATAATCAACTTTGACCACATTAATTGGGGTTGGTCTTTTAGTAATTAAAGCTATACCAGCGTCGCGATAATAATCATTAGAAAGGTTGATGTCTTCTTCTAAAGACATTCCACGGTTAGCAGCACTCAAAAGGGAGCGACGTTTTTGTTCCACCTTTTCTTCTTGGGATGCAACGTATTTTTTACCGTTTGGATATTTCATTAGGCAATATATTCTTTGATTTCCTTTTCAAATTCTTCGCAAGTGACGTTTTCGTCATTGGCTAATTTCTTTATAACATTACTGACGGGCATTGGGAAGTGATTGAATGATTTAAGGACCTTTTTATATTCATCTACTAAGATTTCACTCTTTCTCATTGTGGCGTCGTATAACCATGCTAAATTTTCTGCATCAACAGCAGGATCGTGAGCAGGTCCAGCTTGTGGCACGCCAAAGGCATCACAATATTTAATAAGAGAAAGAGGATTGCCTTTATCATCTCTCATGAATTCGCTAATGAAAGCACTGAAATCAATATAATTTTGTTGAATACATTGGACGATTTCTTTAGGGAAATCAAAACTATAAGAAATGGAGGAAGATAAAATCTTCATGTCATGATTGCCGAATGTGACAAATGATGATTTTTTAAAAGAAAGACCACAGTATTTTTTGAGTTCACTCATTGCAGTGAAAAAGCTGACGCCTTTTTGCTTGAGCATCTCTTCGGTAATACCAGTTAAGTCTGTGACGATTTTACCTACTCTATTGTGAGCTTTGACATAGATTCTGAATGGCTTCTTATGTTTTTTGATATAACCATGACGGTCAATTACTACATGGGTAGCACCAATAGCGATCATTTCATGTGAGAATTGTGTGCCTTCAAAATCTAGGAAGACTATTGATTTGTGACCTTTAAGTAATCTTTCGAATTTTTTCATAAAACCTTGAATAGTATAGCACTAATTTTCCTTTTTTCAAAAAGAAAAAAGATTGAATAATGCTACTTTCTCTTATAGAATATAAGAAACGGAGATTTATGGCAGTAAAGCTTTTTCTTAATTCCCAAACAATCTTGAATCATACCTTTCCCATTCTTTATAGGAATGCCTATGATGCGACTGAAGTTGACAAGTTTCTTGATGCAGTTATCCAAGACTATAAAAAAGTCGAGGAAAATTCCTTGCTCTTGAAGAAAGAATACGAAGAACTTGTTAATAAAAATCGTAGCCTTGAGCAGGAGAAAAGAAGTCTTGAAGTGGAACTAGAAAAATACAAAGCAAGATTTGCCAATATTAAATCTAGCGATAATGTCACCAATGACAATATCGAATTAGTCAGAAGAATCAATAGCCTAGAGAAATTCCTTTGGGCGCATGGATATAATCCTGACACCATTAAAAAATAAAAAAATCCGGTCTGGACAATCGCTGCATTAGTAGAGGAAAGTCCATGCTCGCACGGACTGTGATGTCCGTAGTGATTGCGCTAGCGAAAAAAATAACGCTAGGTACGTAGGAGTACGTAACGGCGGGAGGAAACCTAAAGGAAACCATGGTCAAATCCCTGAAAGTGCCACAGTGACGTAGTTTATTAGAAATAATAAAGTGGAACGCGGTAAACCCCACAAGCGAGAAACCCAAATTTGGTAGGGGAGATAAGGAAAGAGAATTGAATTGATCCTTGTAAGCATTGCTTAGATAAATGGTTGTCAAAACAGAACATGGCTTATAGGACCGGATACTCACTTAAGGAGACACAATGAATTTACCAACAAAAATTACAGTTTGTCGAATAGTTGCCATCGTCGGCATGATACTGACTCTCTTTATTCTAAATGTTATTCCAGGATGGCAAACCATTGAAATACCAACTACGGGTATCAATGTTGTCTTCTTAATCATCTTTGTTTTCTTTGTACTTGCTAGTTTTACCGACTATCTCGATGGTCATTTAGCAAGAAAGAATAATCAAGTTACTGATTTAGGTAAATTCTTGGATCCAGTTGCGGATAAATTGTTAGTAAATAGCATCGTTGTTTTCCTAACTGCTCCTTCAGTTTTTGCTCGTTATATTCCTAGCGATTGCTATCCTCTCATTAGTTTCAATGTTTGGTGTGCTATTCTCTTGGTTGCTCGCGATATTGTTGTGGATGCGCTTCGCTTCATTGCTGCAAGCAAAGGTAAAGTCATTGCCGCCAATATCTTTGGCAAATTAAAAACAGTTTTTGAAATGATTGCTATTTGTGCAGTTTTATTAAACGGTTTCCCATTTAGATATTTTGATGCTTCATGGCCAACTGGTTTACATATTGCAGATTTCTTGGTTTACATAGCCACACTAGCCTCTATCGTATCTGGTGTCATCTATGTTTATCAAAATCGTGCCGTTTTCAAAAGTGAGGATAAATAATGATCGACTCACGCGAGATAAACAAACTCTTCTGTGAAAAAGGTTTGACATTAGGTTCTGTTGAATCATTTACTGGTGGTTTGTTTGCTCAATCAATAACCGCTTTTAGCGGAGCATCTCGTTTCTATAAAGGTGGCTTGGTTACATATGCCACAGAAGAAAAAGTTCGTTTGCTTGGAATTTGCCAAACTGATGTTGATAAGTATGGGGTAATTAGCAAAGAAATCGCTTGTCAAATGGCAGAAAAAGGTCGTGAGTCACTCGATGTTGATTATTGTATTTCTTTCACCGGTAATGCTGGCCCTGACGCGATGGAAAGCAAGCAAGTTGGCGAAGTCTATATTGGCATCGCTGACAAAAACAATGTTGAAACTTACGCTTTCTTGCTAAAAGGAAGTCGACAAGATATACAAAACGAAGGCGTTAAAAACGCCTTAGAAATTTTGAAGAGAAAAATTTCATAAAAAAATCAAAAATTTAGGAAAAAATCAAAAAAATCACCCTATTGGTATAAGTGAAAGGAGCTGTAAAAAATATGGCTAAAGAAAGAGAAAATGTTTCAATCGATACATTAGATGAAACACTCAAACAAATTCAAAAAATTTATGGCAAAGGCGCTGTTATGCGTCTTGGCGACAGAGAAGCCGTTGATGTCGATGCAATCCCATCTGGTTCATTATTAATTGATGAAGCATTAGGCGTTGGTGGTTATCCAAAAGGTCGTATCATCGAAATATTTGGACCAGAAAGTAGTGGTAAAACCACACTTGCACTTCACGCAATTGCAGAATGTCAAAAGAATGGTGGCCGCGCTGCCTTCATTGATGCTGAACATGCGATCGATCCAATTTATGCCAAAAACCTTGGTGTAGATATTAACGAATTAATCCTTTCACAACCTGACAATGGTGAACAAGCGTTAGAAATCGTTGAAATGCTCGCTAACTCTGGTGGTGTTAATTTGATTATTGTCGATAGCGTTGCAGCTTTAGTGCCTCAAGCCGAACTAGATGGTGAAATGAGCGATTCGTCAGTTGGCCTACAAGCCCGCTTGATGAGTAAAGCGATGCGTAAAATTGCTGGTATTTTGAATAAGAAAGAATGCGCAGTTATTTTCATTAATCAATTACGTGAAAAAGTTGGTGTGATGTATGGCAATCCAGAAACAACATCTGGTGGTCGTGCTTTAAAATTCTACGCTTCAATTCGTATCGACATCCGTCGTAACGAAGCAATCAAACAAGGTTCAGACATCATTGGTAATACATGCCGCGTGAAAATTGTTAAAAACAAAGTTTCCCCACCATTCAAACAATGCGAAATTGATATTATCTATGGTCAAGGCATTTCCAAAGAAGGAGAAATCCTCGATCGCTCTGTTGAATTAGGTATTATCAAAAAGAGTGGTTCATGGTTTGAATACAATGGTAACAAAATTGCCCAAGGCCGTGACTCTGCTAAAACATATATTAAAGAGAACGAAGACATTGCTGCTGAACTTTTAGAAAAAATCAAAAGTGGTGTTGTTTCCGAATAAGAAAAAATCTTCCGAATTAAAATCGGAAGTTTTCTTTCCTGTTTTTGCTATGCTTTCGTCAAAGACAAGACGTTAAAACTCGGAAGGAAGACCTCGCAACGGAAAGCGAGGTGATCTGCAATGAAAGATAACAATAAAGAGTTGTTTCTCATTTTAAAGCTATCCATAATTTGCCTTCTAATTTGTTTGATAAACTCTTATTAAATTAAAAAAGAAGTCTCTTAACGACTAATACCCAATAAGTGTTGTGAGGACTTCCTTCTTATGGCTACATTATAACACCTACATTGTCAAAGACAAAACGTTAAAACTCGGAACAGAGACCTCGTGATGGAAAGGGAGTTTTTCTTTTGTGAATAGCAATTTGCCTAATCCGTAAGATTTTTTGTTTCAAAAAAAGGAGTTTCATTCTATAATATTTTTGTATCCTCGAAAGATACTTACCTATATATTCTCATTAGAGAACTTTATTATCAGGCTCGCCTGTTGATTATATAAGATGCAATTTGCCTCATTTAATGTGGGGAGCATTTTGGGTAAAGTCTACAAGTAGACTACACATTTTATTATTTAGAAAGGAATATTATTATGCCTATTTGGTTAGGAATTATTATTGGCATTGTGTGCTTTTTACTTGGCGCTGGATTAATGTTTTTAGTGCCATTTATTCGTATGAATATTGCAAAAAATAACGCTAAAAAAGTTATTCGTGATGCAGAAATTAAAGCAGAACACATCACTAAAAATGCACAAATTGATGGCAAACAAGCAGTGAATGAATTAAAGCAAGAAGCCAATAGAGAAATTCACGAAAGAAAACAAGAATTACAACAACAAGAAAAATCATTGCAGCAAAGAGAACAAAGCATCGATCGTCGTGATGCCGCTTTGTTAGCGAAAGAAAACACTTTAGATGAAAAGAACGAAACTCTTTCTCGTCGCTTAAAAGAAATGGATCGTAAAGAAGCTCAACTTCAAGAAAAGATTGATAGCATTATTTCTGAGCTTGAAAAGGTTGCGCAAATGTCCACTCAAGAAGCTAGAGACGAATTATTTGCTCGTGTTGAATCTAAAGTAAGCAAAGAAATCGCAGCCTTCGTCAAAACCAAAGAAGAAGAAGCAAAAGAAGAATGCGATTCCAAAGCAAAAGAATTATTAGGCTTTGCGGTATCTCGCTTTGCCCAAGAAGTTACTACAGAAAGAACTGTTTCGGTTGTCGCTTTACCAAGTGACGAAATGAAGGGCCGTATCATTGGTCGTGAAGGTAGAAACATCCGTTCATTAGAACAACTCTTAGGTGTCGATTTAATTATTGATGACACTCCAGAAGTTATTACTGTTTCTTGCTTCAATCCAATTAGAAGAGAAATCGCTAGATTAACTCTTGAAGCTTTAATTAAAGATGGCCGTATTCAACCAGGCCGTATTGAAGAAATCGTTGAAAAATGTAAAAAAGAAGTCGAAGAAAGTATTCATAAAGCCGGTCAAGAAGTCGCTTTCAAACTTGGTCTCCCAAGAATTAACAAAGAATTACTCGACTATGTCGGCCGTTTAAAATACCGTACTTCTTATGGTCAAAACGCTTTAGACCACTCAGTAGAAGTTGCTTACTTATGCGGTATCATGGCAGCAGAACTTGGCTTAGATCAAAACTTAGCAAAACGTGCTGGTTTATTGCATGATGTTGGTAAAGCTGCTGACTTTGAAATGGATGGTAGCCACGTTGAAATCGGTTCCCGTCTTGCTAAAAAATATGGTGAAGGTGAAGTGGTTATCAATTCCATCGAATCACACCATGGTGATGTACCAGCAAAATACGTTATCGCCAACTTAGTCCAAGCCGCTGATACTTTAAGTGCAGCACGCCCAGGTGCTAGAAGCGAAATTTTAGAAAACTACATTAAACGTATTGAACAGCTTGAAGAAATTTGCAAATCATATGATGGTGTTTATCAATCATACGCTATGCAATCAGGCCGTGAATTACGTGTTATGGTTATTCCAGAAAAGATTGATGATGTCGGTGCTTTTGAACTCGCAAGAGCAATCAAAGAACGCATTGAAAATGAAATGACTTATCCTGGTCAAATCAAAGTTTCAGTCATTAGAGAATACCGTGCGGTTGAAACAGCGAAATAGTAGCCCTATTTCATAGAAAGATATTATTTTGAAGATATTATTTATTGGGGATGTTGTTGGTCGCGTTGGTCGACGCATGCTTAAAGAAAGAATTCCATATTATGTCGATAAGTACGAAATTGATTTTGTGATTGCCAATGGAGAAAACGCTACACATGGCAAAGGCTTAAATAGAAATCATTATTTCGAACTTTTGGACTGTGGTGTGGATGTGATTACTTTAGGTAATCATTATATGAGCAAAAGCGAAATCCTTCGTTATATTGATAATGTTGATCGTCTTGTTAGACCGGTTAATTTACTAAAACCATTCCCTGGTGAAGGCAGTGTCATCTTTGATGTTAATGGTGTATCAATTAGAGTCACTAATGTCCTAGGCAGCGCTTTCATGGATGAGCAAGTTAACGCTCCATATTATTCAGTTTTGACTGTTATTGCAGAAGAAGAACCTGCAACCATTCATATCGTTGATTTCCACGCTGAAGCCACTGGTGAAAAGCAAGCGTTAGCCTTTGCCCTCGATGGCAAAGTTTCCGCGGTTCTTGGTACGCATACTCATGTGCAGACCGCAGATGCTCATATTTTGCCTAATGGAACAGCCTTTATTAGTGATGTAGGAATGACTGGCTACGTTGATGGAGTATTGGGCTCAACAAGCGAAACAGTCGTCAATAAACTGATCTATGGCAAGACTTCAAAATTTCAAACGCCAGATGATGGACGCGGCATATTTTCCGCGGTAGTCATTGATGTTGATGAAACAACTGGACTAGCAAATAATATCTTTCCAATATATTATTTAGAAAAAGAACATGAAAACTAAAATTATTAACACTCCTAATATGCTTAAAGCAGCTTCTAGAAGAAAAGAGGCTACTATTTTTGTGCCTGCTTCTTTTGACAAAAAAGATGAATTAGAAGCCCTTGTTAAAAATGAAAAATACTACATTCATACATATGGTTGCCAGGCTAATGTGAGAGATGAAGAAACAATGAGAGGCATGTTAGAAGATGTTGGCTATGCTCAAACTGATAAGCCAGAAGATGCCAATCTAATCATTATTAATACATGCGCGGTAAGAGAAAATGCTGAAGATAAAGTTTATGGCGAAATTGGTAACTTAAAAGCGTTAAGAAAAAAGAACAAAAAGCTTATCTTGGCTATTTGTGGTTGTATGGTGGAAGAACCAGAAATTCTTAAACATTTAATGGAGACATTTAGAGAAGTTAATCTCTATTTTGGCACCCATGAAATACCTGAACTTTATTCGCTCATCTATCAGGCTAAAACATTAGATCAAACAGTTGTGGCGATTGAAAGCAAACCTGGCGAAGTAGTGGAAATTACTTCCGCAAGAAGAAATAACGAATATAAAGCTTTTGTTAATGTTATTTATGGTTGCGATAAATTCTGTACCTACTGCATCGTTCCTTATACTAGAGGCAAAGAAAGAAGCAGACATTTTGATGATGTTCTTCGAGAATGTGAAAAGCTAATCAAATTAGGCTATCAAGAAATTACCTTATTAGGTCAAAACGTTAATGCTTATGGTAAAGATCTTGAGGAAGGAAAAGACTTCGCGGATCTTCTAGAAGCGGTCGCAAAATTAGGTATTCCACGTTTAAGATTTACCACTTCTCATCCTTGGGATTTTTCTAGCAAAATGATAGACGTCATTGCTAAATACCCTAATATCATGAAATTTATCCATCTTCCAGTTCAATCCGGAAACGATCGTGTGTTGAAAGCGATGGGAAGAAGATATACAAGAGAACAATATCTCGCTTTAGTTAAAGAAATGAGAGAAAAGATTCCTGGTTTATCTTTATCCACTGATATTATCGTTGGCTTCCCAAATGAAACAGATGAAGAGTTCCAAGATACCTTATCTCTTGTAGATATTGTTAAATATGAAGCCGCTTTTACTTTCATTTATTCGCCTAGAAAAGGCACACCTGCTGCAAAAATTGCTGATAACGTTTCAAAAGAAACAAAATCTGCTAGATTTATGGAATTAGTTAAGCATTTAGAAAAGAACATTGAAGTTCATAGTGCTTCTCTAGTCGGTAAAACGTTTGATGTTCTTGTCGATGGTGTAAGTAAGAACGATAAAGATATGTATTCTGGATATACCGAAGAAAATAAATTAGTCCATTTCAAAGGCTGTGAACAGCTCGTTGGAAAGATTGTTAAAGTGAAAATCACTGAATCACACACTTACTCATTAATTGGAGAAGTAGTTAATGGATAAAGTGCTAGAAAAGGCTAAAGAATTGCGCCTTGCTATTGAACAAACTAGTGAGTTCCAAGAATATATGAAAAACAAGGAATTGCTAGAAAAGAGCGAGGACGTGATAGAGTTAAAGCACAATATTGCTAACTTGAAGGCTAAAGGAAAACTTCAAGAAGCTAGTAATCTAGAAAAGCTTTATCAGTCTCATCCGTTAGTTAATAATTATGAGCTAAGTAAAGATGCTTTGTATCAGCTGCTCAAAACAATCGAGTCTATTATTAAATAAATGCGAGAAATCGCATTTTTTATGTTATCATTATTTTATGTTAATCGTCATCGTGGGACCGACAGGGTCAGGTAAAACATCTTTAGCGACAACTTTATCTGATTTTTATCATGCGCCAATTATTAACGCTGATGCTTTTCAAATTTATCAAGATATGAATATTGGCACAGCAAAAATCGCTAGAAGTGATAAATATTATCAAAGGCATTATCTTTTAGATATTGTTGAACCGAGCCAGTCTTACTCAGTTAAAGAGTATCAAGAAGACTTTAGAAAAACTTATTTAGAACTAAAAAATATGTATCAAAACATCATCGTATGTGGTGGCACAGGTCTTTATATCAAAGCCGCTTTGTATGATTACTGTTTTGAAGATGAAAAAGATAACGATGTATCTGATTTAGAAAGTCTCAGTAATGAAGAATTGTATGCTCTTCTCAAAAAAATGGATAGCAAAGCAACTGAGACTATTCACATGAACAATCGAAAAAGAGTTATTCGTGCTATTCAAATTGCAAGGACTCACGATATTAATAAAAGTGAATCTATTGATCAGCAAGCGCATCAATTGTTTTTTAAAGATGAAACAGTTAAATTCCTTTTTTTAAATCCAAATCGCCAAGACTTATATGAAAATATCAATACACGTGTCAATCAAATGATTGAAAATGGTCTCGTGAACGAAGTTAAAGAATTACTCAATAAATATGAACTATCAAAAACTGCGCAAGCGGCAATTGGCTATAAAGAAGTTATCGAATATTTGGAAGGAAAAGACACTCTTGAAGAATGTATAGAACTCATTAAGAAGAGAACGAGAAATTATGCTAAAAGGCAAGTTACATTTTTTAGGCACCAATTACCATGCTTAGAATTTGAAACCAAAGAAGCATTACTTAAGGAAGCGATGAAAAATGAATAAAGGAATGTTTGCACGTTCAATCGGATTATTAGGAGAAGATAACTTCAACTTAATACAAGAAAAAGTTATTGCTGTTTTTGGCTTGGGTGGTGTTGGCGGTACCGCTCTTGAAGCATTGGCAAGAACTGGCTTCCAGTATTTCTTAATCATCGATTTTGATAAAGTCGATGTCTCTAATTTGAACCGCCAAATTCTTTATACGAATAAAGATGTGAATAAAAACAAAGTCGATGCTGCTAAAGAAAGAATATTAGCGATTAATCCTGATGCGGATATCATTTCTTTTAATATCAAAGCTCAAGACTTTGATTTCAATCAAAAAATTGATTTTATTGTCGACGCTATTGATGATACGGAAGGGAAATTATTTATTCTTAAAAAAGCACAAGAATATAACATTCCTCAAATCATGTCTTTAGGTATGGCTAATAGATTTAACCCAGAAGAAGTTAAAGTAGCCAAATTAAATCAAACACATAACGATCCGCTTGCAAAAAAGATGCGCTATATGGCTAAACAAATGGCGTTAGATATCAGCCAAATTAATGTTGTTATTTCAGAGGAACTGCCACAAAAAAATGGTGAAAAACTATTTTCCACCATGATGGTACCTTCTACAAGTGGATTAATCATTGCAAAATATATTTTGAAAAGGATAATGGATAATTAATAAAATAATAGAGGAGGCATTTTATGGGTAATATTTTCGATGTCGCAAAAATGATAAATGTTGATGAGAAGTACCTCATTCCTTTTGGCTATGACAAAGCTAAAATTTCTTTAAAAATAATGGATGAATTAAAAGATCGTCCTGATGGTAAACTGGTCTTGGTTACTGCTATCACACCAACCAAAGCAGGTGAAGGCAAAACAACCACTTCAATTGGTCTTCATGATGGCTTGCGTTATATTGGCGTGCCATCTCTTGTTTGTTTAAGAGAGCCATCCTTAGGCCCTGTCTTTGGTATTAAAGGTGGTGCTACCGGTGGTGGAAAAGCTTTAGTAGTGCCAACCGAAGACATCAACTTGCATTTCACCGGAGATATGCATGCTTTAACTAGCTCCATTAACTTAATTGCTGCTTGTATTGATAATTCTATTTGGCAAGGTAACCCATTAAATATCAACCCTGAAAGAATCCTTTGGAAAAGAGCCCTCGACATGAACGACAGAGCCTTAAGAAAAATTACCATTTCTGAAGGTGAAACAAAATGTGCTCCTCGTCAAGAAGAATTCGTTATTACAGTTGCCTCTGAAATGATGGCGATTCTCTGCTTATCTAGCGATGAAAACGATTTCATGAGACGTATTAACAACATCATCGTTGCTTATTCATTTGATGATAAACCAGTTTTCTTAAAAGATTTGAGAATTAGCCACGCTGTCATGAAATTAATGATTACTGCCTTGAATCCAAATCTCGTGCAAACTTTAGAAGGTAATCCTGCTATTATTCATGGTGGACCATTCGCCAATATTGCTCATGGTTGTAACTCTATCATTGCTACTAAGATAGGTCTAAAATTAGCGCCAGTTGTTGTAACTGAAGCTGGATTCGGTGCTGACCTTGGTGCAGAAAAATTCTTAGATATTAAATGCCGCGTCGCAGGTCTAAAGCCAGACGCAGTTGTTGTAGTTGCTACTATCCGCGCTCTTAAGATGCACGGTGGCCAAGCGTTTGAAGAACTTGCTAACGAAAACGTTGAAGCTTTAGCTAATGGTGTTTGCAACTTAAGGAAACACATTGAAAACGTAGAAAAATATGGTGTTCCTGCTATTGTTTGCATCAACCATTTTGCATCCGATACTGAAAAAGAAACCGCTTATTTAAGTAAATGGTGCGAAGATAACGGTTATGATTATGCCTATTGTTCAGCATTCGCTGATGGTGGAAAAGGCGCCGAAGCTTTAGCAAGAGGTGTGATGAAAATCCTTGATACCAAAAAGAGCAATTATCATCCACTCTATGATGAAAAACTTCCAATCAAAGAAAAGATTGAAATTGTTTGTAAAGAAATTTATGGCGCAGGCAAAGTTGAATATACCGAAGCAGCCGAACAACAAATTAAAGATTTTACCGCTTTAGGTTTTGATAAAACTCCAATTTGTATCGCCAAAACCCCGCAATCATTAACTGATGATCCAAAAGTTTTGGGTGCACCAAAGGGATTTACCGTAACCATTAGAGAAGTTAGACTATCCGCAGGTGCCAACTTCATTGTGCCATTAACAGGTGCAATTATGACTATGCCTGGCTTACCAAAAGTTCCAGCAGCGGTCAAAATGGAAGATGTTCCATACGATCAAAAATTAGATCATTAAAACTTTTTTAGGAAAAAATATGAAAATTCCCCCTATTAGTAAGTAGAGGGGATTTTTTATGAGCCTAATTGAGTTACACAAAATATCGCGTTTCTACCGTATTGGAAAAAATGATGAAAAATATGTTTTAAGAGACATAACCTTGTCTTTTCCTTCACACGGGTTAGTTAGTATCCTTGGCAAATCAGGATGCGGTAAATCAACGTTACTAAACATTATTGGAAAGATTGATAAGCCGAGCGAAGGAACAGTTTATTTTGATAAGGAAGATATTTCAAAATTTAATGAAAAGAAAACTGCAAGATTTCGCAGCCACGCAATAAGTTATATTTTTCAACATTATCATTTGTTTGAAAATCAAACTGCTATATATAACGTTATGTTACCTGCCTTAATCAGCGGTGATAGTTATAAAGTTGCTTATTCAAAGGCGGAGAAATTATTAAAAAGCTTTTCAATCAAGCCAAGTCTATATGACAAAAGATGCGCTGACTTATCAGGTGGTGAAAAAGAAAGAATCGCTATCTTAAGAGCATTCATTAATAAACCACGTGTCATATTAGCGGATGAACCGACGGGAGCATTAGATAAAAACAATGCTCATTTGGCTATGAATGCTTTAAAGAAAATAAGTAAAACATCACTGGTCATTATGGTTACCCATAGTGAGTCACTAGCGAACCAATATAGCGATCGCATTATTAAAATGAGCGATGGCAAAATTATCAAAGACCAAAAGATAAATAATTTGTTTGATAAAAGTGATTATCACTTACCAAAAAAGATTAAACTCGGAAATAATTGGCTCAACAAAATTGTGGCCTCGAACTTTGCCAAGCGTTTTAAAAGAAACATCTTTTCCATTAGTGCTTTAGTCGTTGGTTTGGTGGCAACAATGCTGATTATCGGCTTTGTAAATGGGAAAGATGCTTCCATCACTAAATCAATGGAAAATCAGTTTGATTATGGGACAGCTTCTATTAGTAAAGAGAACCGCCTCTTTAGTGCAGATTCACCAATTACACTTATTCAAACAATGCGTCCAAATGAAGAAGAAAGACAAGAAATAAAGGAGAAGTGTATTGATTTCAATGTCTGTTATTCTTATGATGCATTAGTTTCATCTATGCCAACAATTGCTATCAATGATGAAGAAATAGAAGGCCTTTCCTATCTTCCTATTTATTCATTTGTAGATAATTCTACTAATCATTCTTTATTGATAAAAGGCAAGATTCCAACGTTTGATACTCTTAATCAAGTGGTGATAAATCAGCACGCGTATCAACTATTAAATAAGACTTTAAAATTTGATAGTTTAAACTCATATTTAAGAATCAAAGATCAACAAAAATATTCTTTTCAAACTGATGATCCAGAAAAGCCATATGTTGATGATTATTTTGTTTTCGACCGTCTCGTACAAGTAGTAGGAATAGTGAAAGAAATAAACTTTTTAAACACCCCAAAAATTTATTACTCGCATCTGGCAATGGAGAAAGATATAAACGAAATGATTCTCAATAATTTGTCTTTGTATAAGGGTGATACTTCATGGAAAGATGTTGTTATTGATTCATTAGATAATTCGCCTTTATCTAGTTATTCTTGCCGTTTATTCTTAAAAGATTTTTCGCATCTTTCTTCACTACAATCTATTGATGAAAAACTAGGTGATAGTTTCTCTATAACTTGTAACGGCTTAACTGTTGAAGAAACACTCTTTTCTTTAGTGGATGCTGCTAGCATTGGCATGGAAGTATTTTTAGGTATTGCCATTATTGGGATTACGATGATATTGGGTATTATTTCATTTGCTTCCTATAACGAAGACATAAAAGATTCTGCTATTTTACTTTGCTATGGCGCTAGACGAGATGATATAGCATCAATATATGTTTCTGAAAGCTTAATTTTAGGATTAATCAGTGTTGTTATTTCTTTCTTATTAGGAATTTTGTTAACAAGGCCTGTCAATCTTTTGATTGAACATTTCACTTCGTTAATAGATTGCATCAATATTCCACTTTCTAGATTCCTTAATCGTCCGTTTTTATTTCCTTTTCTCATCGTGGGAGTCACGATGATTGTTTGCCTTTTGGCGACATATTTACCAATTGGATTTAGCAAAAAGATTTCATTAAAGGAGGAATTGAAAGCCAATGATTAAATTAACTAACGTGAGAAAGATATATCAAAATAGAGTCGCTCTTTCGAGAATTAACTTTGAATTTCCTCGCACTGGTTTATATATCATTTATGGAGAATCAGGCTCTGGCAAGACTACTTTATTAAATTGCTTATCTGGACTTATTCCTTTTGAAGGCAGTATTGAAATAGATCATCAAAACATTGAAACATTATCTGATAACGAATTAAGCAATCTGCGCTTGAATAGTTATGGCTTTGTTTTTCAAGATTTCAAACTATTTGAAAATGAGACAGCACTTGCTAATCTATTGTTTCCTTTGGAAACATTAAATAATTTATCTAACAATATTAAATATCGTAAATGTCTCGATTTGCTTTCAATAGTGGGCTTAGAAAAGAAAGAAAAACAAATTGTTAATAAATTGAGTGGTGGTGAAAAACAACGTGTCGCAATTGCACGTGCGCTCATCAATGATCCGAAAGTTCTTTTAGCGGATGAACCGACAGGCGCTTTAGATGAGAAGAATGGTGAAGAAATAATGAATATTTTAAAAACCATTTCCCATTCATCTCTAGTGATTGTTGTTTCTCATGATCGAGAGCTAACAAGAAAGTATGCTGATTCGATTATTGAAATGGATAATGGCAAAATCATTAAAGTCGTTTCTGATAAAAATAAGAAAGAAGGAGAGAAACATTTACCGGTAGTGAAGAATGCTCTTTCTAATAAGAAAATGCGTATACCATCAAACTTTTTACTTTCTCATACCTATCACAATATGAAGCAGAAGAAATTTAGAACTTTCATTTGCTATTCCATGACTTCTTTAGGTCTCATAGGTGTCGGATTAGCGTTCACGCTTTCTTCCACAATTTCAGGCAACATTAAAGATGCATACAAAGAAATTGTGAGTGAAAACTCCATGATGGTTTCTTTAAAGAAAAATAACTCATTAGGTAATGGACAATTTGCCGCAAATTATTATGAAGTTCAAGAAATAAAAGAAAAGTATCATCAATACATTGATGATGTTGGTGTTACTTATTATGCAAATTTTGAAAAGTTTTTTCCGGATTTGAATAATCTAGTTATCGCAGAGAATCATATGTATACAGTAGTGCCGGGTTTTAGTGCTAGGCACATTAATGACTTTACTTGGCTAGAGGACGCAACAAGCGAAATATACCCCGAAACAATAGATTCATTAGAAGACGATGAAGTGGTGCTTGGTCTAACTTATGATACCTTAATTGATCTTTGCTTTAATTTGCAAATTGAAAGAAGCGTCAGATCGTTAAGTACATATTTGAAAACCAATGAGCTCAAACTATATTTTGATTTTGCAAACAATGACTGGACCTATGATGATCAGCAAATTGTCAGAATGGTGGGCTTCACTTTGGAAAGTGATTTAAAGATATATCATAGTAATCATCTTTGGAATGAATATATGTACGAAACAAGGATGTGCTTTCCTACAAGTGATGCTTTATCAATCGTAGATAATTATCCTTGGGTAATGAAGAAAATATACTATTTAAAAACCAAACAAAATAGAGATGAACTTCTTAACCTATTATACGAAGATAAGGTTGCGGATGAATATCTCTTTGAAATCGCTAATGAAACCTATTATCCTTGGCTCTATTACGAAAAAGAAATGTCCACTCGAAATCGCTTGTTGGTGTTCGTTAATACAACAAACCATTTTCCGCTTTGGCAGATTCCATATTTCATAAATAATGACCCCAATTTGAAAGAACCAATTATCGCTAATAATGCGGGTTATTCTATCTATCCAGAAACACTGATGATGGGCTTTGCAAAGACTATGTATTTTTCTAGATATGAAGATGATTTAAATTCTATAATTGATCACCAAACCACAAATAATGTTAGTGGTTTTGTACAAGAAGAACTACCATCTACTGTTTTAAGCGGCGATTATGCTAATAGTCTACAAAATGGTGTTAATTTCTCTATACAAACCCCATCTACTTTCTTAGGAAGGCCGGCGGAAAAGGTTGATGAGATAGTCTTATCGACCGCTCTTTTTAACAAGCTCGGCTTTGCAGAAATAGGAGAAGATTTGTATGTTGCAACTTCCAAAAATGAAATGCTCGTAAACGGCAATCAAATCATCAAGGACTATGCACTAGTTAGACTCACTGTTGTCGGTTTAATAAATTCAAACAAAATGATGATATATCAAAATAAGAATTGGACCACACTTTTTTATCAATGTTTGGTGGGTGTTTCTGCCTATAAGCTTCAGTGTCAATCTCTCTCTTTTCCTCTCAATAATCCCGATAAAATTGACCATAGTATTGAGCTAGCAAAAACTGCATTTCCACAATATGAAATATTTAACCCTCTTTCAGATGTTAATAGCAGTGTAGATTCTGTATGTTTTTATATTACAATTGTGTTAATAATTTTCTCTTCAGTTGCGGTAATAATTTCTATTCTTTTACTGACTATTTGTAACTACCTCTTCATCATTGAAAGCAGAAAAGAAATAGCTCTAGCAAGATGCATTGGTGTCAATAAAAAGGAAAGCAAAAAATTTCTATTGTGGCACTCCTTCATACAGTGTCTTGCTTCTTTTGCGGTTGCCTCCCTAGAATTGTTTGGTGTTTCACTTATCGCAAACTTTGAAGTTACTAAAACTTTATCGCTCGGATTCTCATTTTCTTTTAATCCAATTGCTTTAGTGCCTATGCTAGTTTTGTCGCTTGTAATCGCACTATTTTCTAGCATGTTTATGAGTGGAAGAATTAATAAAATTAATCCCATTGAAGCACTTAAAGCTTAAAACAAATATTATTTTGTTTTGTTTTTTCAGTCATTTCTTTTATAATAAGTAGCGCACTAAAGGAGTGAGTTAATATTATGGGATTAAAAGCAGGCATTGTTGGATTACCAAACGTTGGAAAGTCTACTCTTTTCAATGCGATTACAAATTCGCATGTTGAAGCAGCAAACTATCCTTTTGCAACTATTAATCCTAACACTGGTGTCGTTAATGTTCCGGATGAAAGATTAGATTTTTTAACCGATGTCTTCAAACCAGAAAGAAAAATCCCTGCTACTGTTGAATTCACCGATATTGCCGGTTTAGTAAAAGGCGCTTCAAATGGTGAAGGACTAGGCAACAAATTCCTTGCCAATATTCGTGAGTGTGATGCCATCGTTGAGGTGGTGCGTTGTTTTGAAAACGCTGATATTGTCCACGTTGAAGAATCTGTTGATCCAATTAGAGATATAGAAATTATCAATCTTGAACTTGTCATGGCGGATTTGGATACTGTTGAAAAACGTATCGAAAAAAGTGAGGCAAAAGCAAGAATTGCCAAAGACAAAGAAGCAATTTATGAAATGGCTTTATTGAAGCCTCTCAAAGAAACTCTTGAACAAGGTCAACCTGCGAGAAAAGCCAAACTCACAGAAGATCAAGTTGCGTATTGTAAAGTTAACTATCACCTTCTTACTGATAAACCAATTATTTATGTTGCCAATATTGGTGAAGATGATCTTTTAGATTTAAATAATTGCAAATTCTATCAGGAAGTTTTGGAATACGCTTCTAAAGAAGGCAATCAAGTTATTCCGGTATCTGCTCAAATTGAAAGTGATTTATCAGAATTATCACCAGAAGAAAGAAAAGAATACTTAACAGAACTAAACGTTTCTGAATCTGGTTTGGAAAAAGTTATTAAAGCTACATATAAATTATTAAATTTATCTACCTTCTTCACCGTGGGCGCAGACGAATGTCGTGCTTGGACATTCACAAACGGCATGAGCGCTCCTGAGTGCGCAGGTGTTATTCACACTGATTTCCAAAAAGGTTTCATTTGTGGTGAAGTTTATCCATACGAAGCCATCAAGGAATTGGGCAGTGAACACGCAGTTAAAGATGCGGGAAAGATTAGAACAGAAGGCAAAGGTTATTATCCAAAAGATGGTGACATCATGTTCTTCCGTTTTAATGTGAAAAAGTAAGATGAGAATCGGATTTGCAAGTGACATTCATAGATTGGTAGAAGGACGTCGCCTTATTTTATCTGGGGTTGTCGTTCCTTTTGAACTTGGCGAAGAAGCTCACAGCGATGGTGATGTTGTTTATCACGCTGTTGCAGAATCAATTTTGGGAGCTTTGGCCTTGGGAGATTTGGGAAAGCATTTCCCAGACACTGATGATAAATACAAAGACATCGATTCCTCATTGATTGTTAAAGAAGTGGCAAAGATGATGAAAAATAAAGGTTTCATTATCAACAACATTGATGTTTCTATCACTTTGGAAAAGCCTAAATTAAAAGATTATATTGGCCAAATGCGTGCTAACTTAGCAACACTACTTGATACAGAAATTGAAAATATTTCAATTAAAGCAGGCACTAATGAACGTCTAGATTCATTAGGTAGAAACGAAGCTGTCAAAGCAGAATCAATCGTATTATTAAAGGAGGGAAAATAATGGATATTGCGTTAAATTTAAAACAAATAATCCAAGACGCTCTTAAGAAATTAGGACAAGAAGTTTCTTTAAACGACATCATTATTGAAAAGAGCAAAGATACAGCGCATGGTGACTACGCCACTAATGTTGCGATGAAATTTTGTCGTTTATTTAGTAAATCTCCAAGAGATGTTGCCTCTTTAATTATCGATAACATCAATATGCAAAACATCGATAAGATTGAAATTGCCGGTCCTGGTTTCATTAATTTCTTTATGAAAAATGATTCTTTGCAAGCTTTTGTGAAGAAAATTATAGATGAAGACGATAATTATGGTCGTTCTTCAAAGAAGAATCAAAAGGTGAACGTTGAATTTGTCAGCGCTAATCCAACTGGTTTGCTCCATGTCGGCACCGCAAGAGGTGCCGCTATCGGTGATAGCATTTGCCGTATTTTAGACTTTGCTGGTCATGATGTAACTAGAGAATATTACATTAACGATGCCGGCAGTCAAATTACCAATCTTGCTTTATCAATCCAAGCGAGATATCAAGAGTTATTTGGCATGGAAGCCACTATTCCAGAAGATGGTTATGCTGGCCAAGATATCATTGATATTGCCAAACAATTAAAGGATGAAATTGGTGATGAAGCCCTTAAAATGAGCGACCCCGTGTCATACTTTAAAGAAAAAGGCATGAAGATTGAACTTGATAGGATTATTAAAGATTTAGCAACTTTCCGTGTGGTGTTTGATGTCTTCAGTTCAGAAAAAGCAATCCGTGCAGATAACGCTATTGAAAAAGAGATTTCTTTCTTGAAAGACTATGTCTATGAAGCGGAAAATGCTTTGTATTTAAAAACCACAGCTTTTGTCGATGACAAAGACCGTGTTATTAGAAAGAGTAATGGTGATTACACATATTTCATGCCGGATATTTGCTATCACGTTAATAAAATGTCTCGTGGATTTGATCAATTGATTGACGTTTTAGGCGCCGATCACCATGGTTATATTAATCGTATGAAATCAGCATTAATGATGCACGGACATAAGGAAAATGCATTGCATGTTGAATTGATTCAAATGGTACGTTTCATCAAAGATGGACAAGAATTCAAAGCAAGTAAGAGAAGAGGCGACGCTATTACGCTTCGCGATGTATGTGAGGAAGTAGGCGTTGACGCAATGCGTTATTTCTTTGCGATGCGTGCGGCTAGCACACACCTTGACTTTGATATGGACTTAGCGATTGAGCAAAGCTCAAATAACCCTGTTTATTATGCCCAATATGCTCATGCTAGACTTTGTTCTGTTCTTGAACAAGGCCAAGATATCGCCATTGATGAAAGTGGCAAAAACTTAAAAGAAGTATCTGAAATGGCATTATTAAAACACCTGGCAGACTTTGCCAATATGGTCAATGATGCCGCCAAAGATAAAGCGCCTTATAAGGTCACTAATTATATACACGCCCTCGCTGAATTGGTACATTCGTTTTATAACGATTGCCGTGTAATTGACCGCGATAATCCAGTATTAAGTGGTTCTAGATTAGCCTTGGTTAAGGCCAGTAAAATTGTTTTAAAAAATGCGCTCGCACTAATCGGTGTCAGCGCTCCAACACATATGTAGGAGGATATTAAAATGGCAAAATCATTATTAGATTATGCTTATGACTATGTCAGTGTACAAAGTCAAGAAAGTAAGTTCGCAGACATTTGGGCATATTGTGTCCAAGAATCTGGCATCAGCAAGGAAGAAGCAGATAGTAGAGTTTCTCGCTTCTACACCAACTTAATGTTAGATGGGCGTTTTGTTACTGTTGGCGATAACAAATGGGACTTAAGAACACGTCAAAAATTCGAAAAAGTTCACATCGATATGAGCGAAGTCTACAGCGATGTTGAAACATATGACGAAGACAGCGAAGAAGCTGATGAAGAAGAAGAATACAATTCCGCATTCAAAGATGAAGAACAATACAAAGATGATGATTTGGGTTCTGAATCTGATGATGAAAATAACGAAGACGAAGAAGGAAACGAATTCTAATGTTTGAAAAGATCATCTCCAAGATTGAACAATATGATTCGATAGTTATCTTCGGTCATCTCAATCCTGATGGTGATTGTTATGGTAGTCAGTTAGCCCTTAAAGCTATCCTAAATAAACAATATCCAAATAAAAAAATCTATGCAGTTGGTAGTGGCCTTCCTAACTTCTATCAACTATTAGGTAAAATGGATAAAGTTTCTTTAGAAACAATTAAAAACTCACTGGCGATAATCTTAGACAGCAACGACATTCAGAGATTAGAGGATCAAAGAGCAACGGAAGCTTTGGATTTTTGTAAAATCGATCATCACGTCGATACTTTTACTTTTAATGCTGGTCCACAAGTTATCAACGCGAAAGCAACATCAACTTCTGAACTTATCTATGATTTAGCAAAAGAAAACAATTTCGAAATTCCACAAGTTGCCGCTATCGCTTTGTACCTTGGTATTTATACTGATTCAGCTAGATTTCAGCATGCTTATGACTTTGTCAAATTGTTTGATACATTAAAAGGATTAGCGGCACTAGGAGTCAATCCAAATCAAATAAATGACATTCTCAATGTGACAAAATTCCCTAGCCTAGAAATTAAGTCCTTTATTTATAAAAACATCAAAAAGGATGAAGCAGGTATTTTATACGTTGTCGCTAATGAAGAACAAAGAAAAGAATTAAACGTTACAAACTTTGATATAACTTGTAATACAAGAATGTTAGCTCATGTGGAAGGTTATCCAATTTGGTTTGTTGGTTCCGCCACTGAAAAGGGCGGCTTACAAGTCGAAATCAGAAGCGATGGATACAATGTTCAACGCGTGGCTGTAGCATTCGGTGGTGGTGGCCATGTTTACGCTGCTGGTTTCACAGTTGAAAAATATAGTGAAGAAGTAATTGAGCGTTTATTAAAGCTTTGTAAAGAAACACTTAAAAGAGGAAAAGAATAATATGTGGGAAGAACAATTAGAAGCCGCTATTGAAGCAGGCGTAAAAGCAATTGATGGTATATTGGAAATATACAATAGCGATTTTTCTGTTGAAATTAAGGATGACAATTCTCCAGTCACACTCGCAGATAAAAACGCTGATAAAGTTATTAGAGAATGTCTCCACAATAAGTATCCTGAATATGCATTTTTGACAGAAGAAAGCGACGATGACAAAGAAAGATTAAATAATGATTATGTTTGGATTGTTGATCCAGTCGACGGTACCAAAGATTTTGTCGCTCGTGATGGTGGCTTTACTACCAACATTGCTCTTGCTTATAAACATGAAGCGGTCGTAGGTGTTGTTGTTGTTCCTTTAACTGGAGAAATCTATTTTGCAGCGAAAGGTTTGGGTGCCTTTTATCGCAAGGATGGAGTAACTAAACGCATACACGTCAACGATAAAATTGATAATTTGACCGTTTATAAGAGTGTATTCCACACTAAGGCAAACGAAGAAGCAATGATCGAAAAACACAAAGATAAAATTGCCAAAATCGAAAAGTGGGGTAGCGCTTTGAAACCATGCAGAATTGCTCAAGGTTTAGGAGAACTCACTTACCGTTTGAATGATGGAACTAAAGAATGGGATACCGCTGCTAGCCAAGTAATCGTGGAACAAGCAGGTGGTATCTTCTTAGACCCAAATCGCCAAAGAATCATGTACAACAGAGAAGATGTTCATAACCGTATTGGCTATGTCATCTGCAATAGAATAGAAAATTTCTTACTGTAAAAATAAAATAAGCAGTCTCGAAACTGCTTTTTAATTCCTTTTTGCGTCATCATTTTTTACTTGCTTTCAATGCATCTTCTAAATCATTAATTAAATCATTTGCTATAGATTTATCGCTATCAGACAGGCCTCTCTTTGAAGAGATTTTTTGCAAAGATCTTAATCGTTCACGAGCTTTTGAAGCGTGAGACTTTCCACCAACTTTCTTACCGATTTTATGCGCACTTGCCTAATTAATTAAACATTAGTATCATACTAATTAGAAAAATTTATGAGAAAACGATTATTTTCATTCATTATTTTGCCACTGCTTTTATTAACAGCTTGCAATGACACACAAACAACAATGTCTAATTTAAAGCCACAACGCATTATAGACTATGTAATAGATTTAGGAGTAATTACAAACTTTAATGAAAATGCCGCAATTAATGTAATGAAAGAAAAGTTTTTTCCTAATAAGTCAGGTTGTTCAGCAATTGTTACACAAGTTAATGGTAAAAATTTAGTTGGAAGAAACTGCGATATCAGTGTTTCTGAATCTCCTATCATAAAATTCATACTAGATATTAATCAATATAAAACTATGGGCCTTATGTATCCTGTTTTTGAAAATAACACAAAATATGAATATTTGCTAAACAATGGATTAGATGAATATTTACAATCAGTAGTACCTTATGCAGGTTCAGATTATCTAAATGAAAAAGGATTATATATTGAAATGAATATGCGAAATCCTGAAGTTGGCTATGAAGTAAATAGTACAAATCCAGCATCTAATATCGATTTGTATGTTGTTTGTTTTCCTGCTTATGCAGCTACTAGATGTGCAAACGTAAATGAAGCAGTTGAATTAGCTAAAACTATCAACTTTTATAATAACGTAGATGATGAAAATGTGCCTTCTTGGAACTATGGTTTTACTTTAGCTGATGCTGAAGGCAACTACGGTATACTAGAAATTGCAAAAAACAAAGTCATTTTTACTCCAAAATGTAATGGTCAAGCTAATTTTTATATCGCTGATGAATTAAAACAAGATGCAAAATATCAATGTGGCGAATCACGATTTCAAATATTAAACGAAAACCTTGAACAAGTTAAAACGCAATCAGACATGCTTAAACACATGGAAAAAACGTATTATTCATATGTTCAAACTATAACAGATCCAGATAAAACACCATTTGATATAAGAAGCGAGTGGACTGAATGTTTTCCAGTTAACGAACAAGAAGAGATAGACGAAGTAAATGGTGAAACACAAAACTGCACCACTGAATGGCTATTAAACGGTTCAAGAAAAGATGAAATTTATGAACTGATTAAGAAAAGTAATCAACAATGTTATGGAGAATATTTAAACGCTGATGGCACATGGAACTTAGCAAAACTAAGACAAAATTTTGGACTAATGGATGATTTCTGGATGTCTATGTATTCATGCGCTGTTGATTGTAACGAAAAAACAATGAAAATAAGATTCTTTGAAGATAGCACAAAAGAACTCGAATTTTCAATTTAAAAATTTATCTTAATTTTGACCAATATAAATCGCCAATTAAGTTGATGTTTTCTTTCAAAGGATCTACTTTTTGTTCACAACCTTTAGCATTTAAAACCATAATAGCATCATTTGCTGAAGTGTATGCATCCCAATCAATTGAACCTACTCCACTTACTTGGCCATTAGAAATACTTGGGTCACCATTTAACGCAAAATTTACCCACATTTTTTGCATAATATTACTAAATCTAATTGCTTCCTCGTGTGTGCAACATAAGAATTCATCTGATTCAAATATACCAAACTCAAAAGGAAGCTCTGCTGCATGAATGGATCCATAAGGTGTTGGATTATGTGTTGATGGATCAATATAATTGCCATTGTATTCTTCAGTAAAGAAATATTGATAGACTCTCTGCCCATTATCAGCATGTGTCTTAGCTTCAAACCTACATGGAGTGTGGAATGAAAGATAATTGATACATTCAACTCCATTTTTGTATTCACTTCCTGTTAGACTATTTTTAAAAGCATTCCATCTAACAAGTTCTTCTTCTGTCATTTTACTCTCAAATTTATATAATCCACTTTCTAAAACTGTTTGATTAATTTCTGGAGTCATGAATAAAGTCCAATATTCAAATTCGTCTTTGGTTGTGCCACAAAGAATGTCTATTCCGTCTCTAGTCTCATCAGTAAGTTTAGACCTAACATCAAATGGAAGAGTAATTCCATCAAGTTGAGGATAAGTATAACCAGTAGGGTCAATAATTGAACAAATAGTAGCAACTTTACGTAAATCAGTTGGTGTAAGAGTCAATAAATCATTCATATTTTTGCAACCAGTTATATCTAAAATTCGTTGCGTTTGTGATATAGATTTTTCAGCAGTTCTTAAGAAATTAGTACAAGATCCACTTTGAACAATTGCTCTTTTAAATAACCCTTTAGCTTCAGGAATAATTGTTAAGGCAGAAACTGAACCACCGCCAGCTGATTCACCAAAAATTGTAATTCTTTCTGGGTCACCACCAAAAGATTCTGCGTTTTCTTTTAACCATTTTAATCCTGCAATTTGGTCTAATAACCCAAGATTTGCAGACTCTTTATAATTTTCACCACCAGGAACTCTACTTAAATTAACAAATCCTACAAAATCAGTACGATAATCTAACGAAGCATAAATAACTTCAGGATTATTTTTAACAAAATTTGTTCCATCATATTCTGGAGAAACTGCTCCGCCTTGAAGATAGGCACCACCATGAATCCATAACATTATAGGTTTTTTACTGTTGGCATCACTTTTGTTATTCCAAATATTAATATTTAAACAATCTTCTCCTTGAGGATATAAACAAGCTCTTTCATCTTGGGTCTCTATTTGAACTGAACTATGACCAAAATAATAAGCTTCGTAAACTTTGTTGGAATTATCAAGTTTTTGTGGAGCTTTCCATCTTAAATTATTCGTTGGAGCTTTTGCAAAAGGCATGCCTTTCCAAGAAACAATATTATTGCTATCAACTTTTCCAACGTATGTTCCATATGCTGTAGATGCAGCTAATGAAGCATCATAATCTCCATTAATTTCTTTATTTTCACCGTAAAGTTTCATCATTTCTGCTCTAATAGCATTGAGTACTTCTGGTGTATCACCAGTTGCAGCAAGAAATTCATCAACTCTTGCATCTCTCCAAGCTTTATCTATATTTTCACTAAAAGTTAGGGCTGCAATTTTTGGATCATCACCTTTGCAACCACTAATACAAAAGGCTAACACTGAAGCAAAAACTATAAACATTGATTTTTTTGAGAATTTAAAATTTTTCATAAATTAATAATTCCTCTTATTTATTAATAGTATCATCATTCGCATTACGCAAGCATAAAAATTGATTTAGGCCAATTGAATTTTAGTACAAATATGGAATTACAACTCCTTATTGAATATTACTTTGTAAAAATAAAAAATTTGCTCTTGCATTAACGCTTGAATAAATTTTTAATTAGTTATCATGGCTGGGGTGACTGGGATCGAACCAGTGAATGGTGAATTCAGAGTCCACTGCCT
>JAKSVL010000020.1 GCA_024407995.1 Bacilli bacterium
TGATGAGTTTTTTCATCTTCGTATTTGCGTGTATCATAGTCATCTAAAATTTCATTTTCAATAGCATCAATAGCGTCTTGTCTTTCAAGTTTATCAAAGATAGAAATGGCTTTCTTTAAGCGTTCTTCTGCTCTTTCGGTAACATCACGTTCGATTTCAGGATCACATTGATATAATTCGATTTCTCTTTTTGGATGACCAATTTCTTTAATAATTTCTTTTTGCCATTGGCAAAGTTTTTTGACAGCTTCGTGACCAAACATTAAAGCGTCGAGCATATCTTCTTCGCTCACTTGGTCTGCGCCTGCTTCGACCATATTAATGGCTTCTTCAGTACCTGCAACCGCTAAATTGATGTCGGATTTTTCTTTTTCTTCTACTGTTGGGTTGATAATGAATTTGCCATCAACACGACCGACGTAGACACCAGCGATTGGGCCATCAAATGGAATATCAGAAATACCTAATGCTAAAGAAGAACCAAGCATTGCGGTCATTTCTGGAGTGCAGTCTTGATCAACGCTCATTACAGTGTTAACGATTTGGACTTCATTACGGAAGCCTTCTGAGAACATTGGTCTAATTGGACGATCAATGAGTCTCGCTGTTAAGGTGGCGTGTTCCCCTGCACGGCCTTCTCTTCTTAAGAAGGAACCAGGAATTTTGCCAACTGCGTATTGCTTTTCTTCATAACCAACGGTTAATGGGAAGAAATCGCCTTCTTTAGGATCATCTGAGCAACACGCTGTGGAAAGAACAACTGTTTCGTTGAGTCTGACTAAGACTGCGCCGTCTGCTTGTTTGGCAATTTCACCGGCTTCAACAACAAATTTCTTTCCTTCGAATTCTAATTCGAATACTCTTTTCATTTTTTTACCTCTTTTTAAATTTAACCGTGGTTATTATACAAGAATGCATTAACTTTGTTAAACACTTTATAGATAAATTACAAAATAATGAAAAATTCAATTTTTAAGTAATAAAAAAACCGCCTCTCCAGCGGTCTTTTCAAAGTGAATAACTTATTTTCTTAAACCTAATTCAACGATTAATTTAAGATAAGCATCACGATCGGTTCTGATAAGATAGTCTAATAAACTACGTCTTTGACCGACAAGAATCATTAAGCCACGTTTGCTAGCGGCATCTTTATGATTCTTCTTTAGGTGAGCTGTTAAGGCTTTGATTTGTTCGGTTAATAATGCGACTTGGACTTGGATAGAACCAGTGTCTTTTTCGTTTTTACCAAACTTCTTAACAAGTTCAGCTTTTCTTTCTTTGGATAATGCCATTGAAATACCCTCCTAAAATTTTTACTTAACTAATCTCCGGGAATAACGTTAGGGACTCGTTAGTCCTAGGGAAAAGTCGCAATGAATATTTTATATTCTTTTCTCTCTATTGCAAAGAGTTTTTTGTTTTTTCTTCGTCTTTTATTAATTGCTCTTTCAAATCATCCATTAAACCAAATTGAAAAACAGGTCTTATGTAAGAAACAAAATCGACATATAATTCACGACCATATATGTTTTCATTAAAGTCAATAATGTGGACTTCGATAATTGGCTTCATAAGTTGATTTATTGTTGGATGAGTGCCTACACAAATCATCGCCTTGCGCTTACGATTCATAAAATATCCATAGCCCATATATACGCCTTCTTTAGGGAAAACATAAGTGTAATCAAGATCAAGATTAGCGGTTGGAAAATCGATTTTTTGCCCGTTGTGTTTGCCTTCTACAACAAGACCACAAAGGCGATATGGACGGCCTAATAAAGTGGAAACTTTTTCCATTTTTCCTGCTTCGACTAATTCACGAATTTTTTTAGATGATATCTTAAGATTATCAACTTTTTGAAGTTCAACAATTTCCACATCAAAAAACTGCTTTAAATAGGTTGCATTGCCTTCACCCAAAGAACCAAATTTATAATCAGTGCCAACAAAAATTTTCTTAGGATTTAATGGTTTTAACACACGTTCAATAAACTCATCTTTTGTCACTTTCAATGTCTCTTTATCGAAGTGCATTATATAAAGGGATTTGACTCCCATTTCTTCTAAAATATCTGCTTTATCAAAAGTCGAAGTTAATGAGTAATTTTCTTTCTTGCCTAGTAAAACTGCTGGTGCAACATCAAAAGTCATCACTCCAACAGGATAGCCTTCCGCTAAGGCATCATTAATCAATTTTTGGTGCCCCAGATGCAAGCCATCAAAAAAGCCAAGACACAAAACCAAGTCTTTGTCGTTAGAAGGAACATTATTAATGTCAAAATCAATAATCTTCATTATCTAAGCCTCTTGCACATTCATAATAACCTAATTCGCTATATTTATAAATAGCGATTGTATGTTTTTTATTATCACAAACACAATATGTCTCAAATTTCTCAGGGAATAGTTTTAAAGATAACTTGCCCCCGTGTCGCGCTTTTTTAATTTCACTTTCATCTTCCAAAACTTTTATTGAGACAAATTGAGACAAAATATCAAACATTGAAATTACACTATTTTCGTTCAAATTCTTAATCGTTGAAGCGTCCATTACATCTAATGATGAAATTTTGGTTCTTCTTAAAGCAATTAAGTGTCCAACCGTTCCCAGTTTTTCAGCGATAGTTTCACCAAGCACTCTAATATAAGTTCCTTTACTTACTGTGGCGGAGAATTTAATTACATTTTTATCTGATGATAAAAGTTTTAATTCTTTAATATCAATTGTTCTTTTTGGTAATTCAACCTCTTGATTTAAATGAGCATATTGGTAAAGTTTACGCCCATTGACATGTACTGCAGATGTAATTGGAACAATTTGTTCGCTTTCGCCGATTAAAGACGCAAAAACAGTTTCAATTATTTCGTTATTAATCTCTGGTACTTCTTTTTCTTCGATTACTTCATTTGTATGATCACCACTACTAGTTTTTTGACCAAGAAACAGAGTAGCTTCGTAGGTCTTGTATTGGCCTTCAATATACGACAAAGCTTTTGTGGCATTATTAAGACCGACAATCAATAGGCCGGTTGCAAATGGATCGAGAGTGCCAGCATGGCCAACTTTCTTGGCGTCATAAATCTTTGCGAGGATATTACAAACATCGCGAGATGTATAGTCGCTTTCTTTATCAACTAAAACGAAACAGTTTTTCATCTTTAAAAACCCTACTAAAAATAATATGATTATTTCGTTATGAAAGCAATTAGGACAGTACTTGCGTGTATTCGTAAAGCCGACCAGCAATACAATCTCATCAATCACGGAGATAAGATTTTGATTGGTTTATCAGGTGGAAAAGACAGTGTCGTTTTAACCTATGCTTTGAGCTTGTATCAAAAATTTTCACACACTAATTTTGAGATTCAACCCGTAATTATGGATTTGGGATTTCCTAATTTTGACTTTACTGTGATGCGAGATTTCTGCGAATCACTCGGTCTAAAACTAATGGTTATTGATAATACTGAGGTTTATCGCATTCTTCAAATTCAACAAAAAGACAAAGATCATCTTCCTTGTTCAATTTGTTCAAGAATGAAAAAAGCCTCTATGAATAAGATTGCTAATGAGTTAGGTTTCAACAAAGTTTCATTTGCCCATCATGCTGATGATGCAATAGAAACATATATGATGAATACTCTATTTGGTGGACGTGTCGCTTCTTTTTCGCCAAAAATGCATTTAGAAAGAGCGGATATTACATTCATTAGACCTTTAATTAACGTCAGAGAAAGTGACATTATTAAATTAATAAAAGAAGAAAATCTCCCAGTGATGCAGTCAACATGCCCTGCCAATCAACACACTAGACGCGAGGACATGAAAAACTTATTAAAAGAGATTTATCACTCATATCCAATTGCAAAAGATAACCTATTAACAATGCTCTCCAATTATGAAAAAGAAGACCTTTGGGGCAAAGAAATTTATCATCAAGTTAATCAAAATGGTTTAACCATCAAACCAGTTATTTCATCAATGGATATGATGTATGTTTTAGATATCAGACAAAGAGTTTTTATAAAAGAACAAAATGTTTCTTACGAAGAAGAAGTAATTACTAGCGAAGAGCAAGAAGCAAAGCACTTTTTAATTTATGTAAAGGATATTCCTGTTGGAACAATTAGATATCGTATGACCGGGAATAGAGAATTCAAACTAGAAAGATTCGCGATTTTAAAAGAATATCGAGGTCATGAATACGGAAAAGAAGCCTTCCTCTATTTAGTTAATAAATTAGAAGAAGACTACAATCCTTGCACTATTTATTTCAATGCTCAATACCAATTATTAGATTACTATAAAAAACTTGGTTTCGTAGAAGAAGGCGATACATTCTACAAGGCTAATATTAAACACATTAGAATGGTTAAGAGAATTTAAAAAGGGAAGTTACTTCTTCCCTTTATTTAATAATTCAGTAATTCTTGCTTCTCTCTTAAAGCTTTCATCAAGGACAAAGATAAGTTCGGGGCAGCGTCTGGTATCAAGTCTTTTGGCAAGACCGCTTCTAATAAAACCTTTGCTTTTTTCTACGACTTCCATGCCTTCTTCAATTTGTTCTTCATAAAAGAAAGAAACATAGACTTTAGCATAACTAATATCTTTACTTACTTTTACTTCTGGAATAGTTACAAATCCTAAATGAGGATTTTTTAATTCCATGGTAATGATTTCGCTAATGCTCTTACGAGTAATGCCGGCAATTCTTTCTTCTGTATTAGCCATAATTAATCCTTTGATTCCACCATTTCAAAGCATTCGATGATATCATTTTCTTTAATATCATTGAAATTTTCAATGAGCATACCGCATTCGTAGCCATTCTTAACTTCTTTAACGGTATCTTTTTCTCTTTGTAATGATGCTAATTTACCTTCATAAATAACAATACCTTCACGAATAACACGAACACCTGCTGTTGCTTTTATGGTACCATCAACAACCATACAGCCAGCGATTGTACCAAGTTTTGAGACTTTGAAGAGCTTTCTGATTTCAGCTTGACCAAGTACTTTTTCAACCATGGTTGGCGCTAACATACCTTTCATCGCCGCTTGAATCTCTTCAATTAAAGCGTAAATGATACGGTGCAACCTAATTTCGACTTTCTCTTCTTCGGCTTTAGAACGTGTCTTGGCATCAGGTCTAACATTAAATCCATAAATAATAGCATGAGAAGCGCCTGCTAAAAGAACATCACTTTCAGTGATAGCACCACTGGTAGCTCTCACAATATTGATTCTAATTTGATCAGTCGTTAATTTTTCTAAAGATGCTTTAACCGCTTCCGCACTACCGGTAGAGTCAGCTTTAATAATGATGTTTAAATTTTGAATTTCGCCTTCTTTAGCAAGATTAAACAAATCATCTAATGAAGCGGCACTTGTTTTATTTCTTTCGCTAGATTCTTTTAAGAGTTTACGTTTTGTTGCGATGCTTCTAGCTTCGCTTTCCTCAGAAAACGCCATGAAACGATCGCCTGCTAAAGGCACTTCGCTTAAGCCAATAACAGAAACTGGTGTACTTGGTAAAGCGGAATTTAAAACTTTGCGGAATTCGTTTGTCATTCTTCTGACCTTACCATAAGTTGTACCAACAACGAGATAGTCGCCATCTTTTAAAGAACCGTTTTGTACTAAAAGCGTAGCTTTAGGGCCTTCATTTTTATCAAGTTTAGCTTCCAACACTGTACCAAGAGCATATCTATCAGGATTGGCTTTTAGCTCTTTCATTTCTGCCACCAAAAGAATACTTTCAAGTAAACCGTCGATATTGATTTTCTTTTTTGCAGAAATTTCAACAGCGATAACGTCACCACCAAATTCTTCACAAATAACATCGTGAGCAATTAGTTCATTTTTCACTCTTTCAGGATCAGCACCTGCTTTATCAATTTTATTGATAGCTACAATAATTGGCACGCCCGCAGCTTTAGCGTGATCGATAGCTTCGATTGTTTGTGGCATAACACCATCATCAGCAGCTACAACTAAAACGACAATATCAGTAACCCCAGCACCTCTTGCTCTCATTTGTGTGAAAGCTTCATGTCCAGGAGTATCGATAAAGGTGATTTTTTGACCATTAATCTCTTTTTGATAAGCACCAATTTCTTGACTGATACCACCAAATTCACCATCGACTAAATTAGAGTTCCTAATGGCATCGATTAAGGTTGTTTTGCCATGGTCAACGTGACCCATAATAGTCACTACCGGTGGTCTTGGTTTTAACTTACTTGGATCATCGTTAATTTCAACATCTTCAAAGTGTTCTGCTGCAACGATGGTTTTCTTTTGGAAGTCATAACCGAATTCCAAACAGACAAGACCAATGAGTTCATCGTCTAAAATTGTGTTGATGGTGACCATCTTCCCTTGCATAAATAAAAACTTAATAACATCACCAATTGGCACGTTAATTGTTTTCGCGAGTTCACCAGCACTAATTGCACCAGTATAAACAAACACGCCGCCGTTTACTTTTGTTTTGACACGGTCATTTTTCACTTTCGTAGAAACGTTTGTTTCACGAGCATTAAAATTGTTTTTGTTATTTTTAGCCATCAGCAACACCTTCTTTCTTTAATTTAATAAATTTATCAATTCATCATAGATGTTTTGACAATCTACAATGTGTAAATGTTTTTCTAATATATGACGCTTTTTTGCGGATAGAATGGTGTCTTTATCTTTAGATAAATAAGCACCACGACCTTGCATGACGTAAGTCAAATCAATCTTTATTTCATGATTAGGAGTCTTAACTACTCTAAACATTGATTGACGGTCACACTTTCTTCTAGAACATGCACAAATTCGTAATATAATCCTTTGCATTATCTACCGTCGTCATCATAGTAGTCGTCATATTCATCATAGTCGACTTCTTCATCGTCATATTCTTCTTCAGCTTCTTTATCTTCTTCTTCGAATTGACGCATTTCTTCTTCGGAATAGATTGACATTCTCTCGCCGGTCGCAATAACTGGCTTTTCGTAGTCTTCTTCCTCTTCTTCAGATTTCTTATTGTTTTTCTTGAAGTTCTTCTTATTTGTTTTAGAAGCTTTGCGAGCAGATTCATCAGCAAGTGATTTTTCAAGGTCTTCAAGAGAAGTTGTTGTTTTAACCTCTTTGCGGACTTCTTCTTTCTTTTCTTCTTTTGCTGGTTTTTCTTTAACCGCTTCAACTGGTTTTTCTTCAACGACTGGAGCTTCTTGTTCTTCAATTGTTTCGATTTCGACTTTTTCTTCTTTCTTTTCGATTTCAGCTTCTAATGCTTCAGTTAAGTCTTCATCATCATTGACATTTTCTTCTTCATAAACACGATCTTGTGGGGCAACATAGCCTTCTGGTAAACCAGGTAACACACTGATTGGTGTAGCTTGTTCTTCTGCAACAAGAATTTGTGCTTGTGCTCTCTTGGCGTCTTCAGCGGCTTGAATTTCTTCAAATGAAATGTATTCTAAGCCCTCTTCAACTGCTTGGGTTTCGGTCTTGACGTCAATATTGAAGCCATTTAATTTGACTGCTAAACGTACGTTAACACCACGACGACCGATAGCGAGCGATAAAGAATCGTCTTTGACGACAACTGTCGCTGTTTTTTGATCTTCGTTTAAAATAATACCTAAAGCATGAGCTGGTTTAAGAGCTTCCATGATATATAAAGAAGCGTTATCACTATAACCAATAATATCGATTTTTTCTTTACTAGCACCACCATTGCCTAATTGAGAAACGATTTTTTGAATACGGCTTCCATTAGGACCGATGCAAGCACCAGCTGGATCGATTTTTGGATCTGGGCTATAAACGGCAATTTTACTTCTTTCACCGGCTTCACGAGCGACGCCTTTAATTTGAATTGTGCCATCATAAATTTCATGAATTTCTTCGGCACAGAGACATCTGAGGAAGCCTTCTTTGCTACGAGAAACAACAATATGTGCGCCTTTTGAACCACTGGCGACATCATCGACATAAATCTTAATTTGTTCACCAACGATAAATCTTTCGTCACCAATTAATTCTTTCTTTGGTAAATAAACTGAGGTTTTAATTATATTAACTGAAATACCTCTTTCATCGACTTTTTCGACTTTACCAGTGATAATTGTGCCAATTTTATCTTTGAATGTTTCGTAAAGAATGCTTTTTTCTGCTTCTGCAAATTTTTGTTTAAGCATACTTTTAACTGACATCGCAGTAGCTTTTCTTAATTCATCGATTGATGCATAAATTAAGAATTCATCGCCAGCTTTGTACTTTTTGTTGCTATCCAAAGCATTAGCGTCTTGAGCGCTAATTTGTAAAAAGTCATCTTCGACTTCTTCCACGACGTCTTTAACTTGACACATTTCGATAATGCCTTTATCTACATCGATAGTCACTCTGACATTGGCATCATCACCGCCTAATTGTTTTCTGTAGGCCTTGATTAATGATTCTTCTAAGAATGAAAGAATCGTTTCTTTGCTAATTCCTTTGCTCGCTTCAATTTCATTGAGAGCATTAAGGAATTCTGTTGCGTTAATAGCCATAATTTTTACTCCTTAAAATTTAATCGCTAAACGTATTTTTGAGACATTTTGTTTATTTATCTCTAAAGATATACTTCTGGTTTTATTTCTATAGGTGATATTGAACGTCTCATCATTGACACTAGTTAGATCACCTTCATAGATATTTTCGCCTTTGATAGGATTAATTAAATGAACATGGATAAACTTTCCAACGTAATTAGCAAGTTTATCAATGCTTAAAGGCTTTTCTGCGCCTAAAGATGAAACATCTAAGGTATAAGCCTTCTCAAATGGATTTAATTCGTCTAAATAGGTGTTTAAAACATTGGTTAATGAAACAATGGCGTCCATATCAATGTCTTCCACGCGATCAACAACAACGTTCAATGTTTCATCACCAAAAGACAGGCTATATAGTTCATATCCTTGTTCGGTGATTTTGTCGTTAAGTAGTTTCTTTAAAGTGTTTAAATCCATGAGTACCTCTCAAAAACAAAGAGTGGCTTTTGGCCACTCTTATTCAGAGTATATGCTCTTAGGTTTTGCCCTAACAGCATTATTATTATATATAAATTGCAATGTTTGTAAATATTTTTTATAAAAATACTATTCTTTTTCTTTTGGAATATGAAAGCGTTTGATATGAACAATTTTTCTTTTATTTAGTGGGAAGGTATCAATATATTTTTCACCATCAAATTGTTTTAAACTTTTTTCGCCATATCTTAAAACGCAAAAATCCTTAATGTTATTGAACGAATATAGTTTATGTCCGTTGAAATTATATTCCCTGAATGGGTAAATCATTTCTTTTGGGAAAAGATTAACTTTTGCTTTTTGAAAAGGAATTATTGTGGTTTGGCAAACAAAGTTTGCATCTATATATTTTTCCGCGATTATCTTTTCTTCGTTTTTCATTTTCTTTTTCAAACCTTTAGGGTCAATGTGCAAGATACTATCCTTAATGAAATAACGAACCATACGACGTTGAGATTTCACTAATAATTTGCGATGTGTTTTAGCATCTTTCATGCCTGTTAAAGCCACGATATCGACAAAAAATCCCTTATAACTTTTAGTGCGATCAGGCAAACACCAATGATTTTTTTCTAACATATAGCCGAATTTCTTTTTGACCTTAATAGTTGGAACCAAAACGTTATAAGAAGGGTTTTTCTCAAAACAAATGTACTCAAAATTTTGAGACAAGTCCTTTTCAAAGGCCTCAACAAGGCGAGGAATATCAAAATAATTAACGACTATATCTGCATCATCATCCCATGGGATGAAACCCTCGTAATTATATATACCTAGAGCTGAACCGAAAGCCAAAGCATATGGAATATTATTCTTTCGACAAATACGATCAATTTCTAAAACAATTGAAAAGACAATTTCCTGAATATCTCTAATATTTGTTTGGGTGCCGTCGATATCTTTTCCTAATGGATATGGATAATTGTCAATTACACAGTTATTCATTTAAGTACTAATTTACCATCACTAGTTTCAATAGTTTCCGCTCCACAAAGAGTATTCCAGTCGGTACCTTTATAAACATTTTTCCACTCTTCCATTGTTCCTTGGAATTTGATGAGTTGTAGTTTTGGCGTGTTATAAAAACAATTCCCACTTATTTCTTGAAGACTTTTAGGGAGCGTTACTGTCTCAAGGTTGAGGCAATTTGAGAAAGCGTTTGTTCCTAAAACAACAATGCCTTCAGGAATAATAGCTTCTTTAATTTTGGTGTTCATATCAAAAGCATAATCACCAATTTGCGTACTTCCTTGGGGGAAATTGCTTAAATATTGATGAATCAAAGAATCTTTAATTGCAGGATCATCGATAGGTTTTACTTTGTAATTTAAAATATATACTCTTTTTCTGAAGCACTTTTTATAAATCAAAGATAAGACAAAAGAAATTATCGCTACGGCAACGAGAATCAAAAACGGCGTGATATAAAATCTTATATGGTCAATTACATTGCATTCGATAAATTGCTTTCTACATAAGAAATAATCTAAAAATAACAAAGCAACGTAAAGACCGACGAATGATGAAATAGAATTTGACATTGCTGAAATTAAAGACATATTTTTTGCATGACCTTTTATGAGAAGCAATATGCCAAAAAAGGCGATAGCAAGAGCAAAAATGCTTCCGACAACAAGGAAACCCGTGATTACAAGTTCAATTGTGGCCTGATTTTTCGCCACGAGTGCTAACAAAATATTTTCTCCGCCATAGCTTTGCACAATAGAACCAAAACGTTCAAATTGTGAATTATAAGGTAGCTTAACAAAACTACGAAGTGAATATGAAACAAGGTCCATCCCAGTCATATCTACTCTTGAACCACCATCTGGGAAATAAGCGACAATTGGAACAAAATATAAAACTGCAAGTAAAGCAACTAAAACTAGGGCTAACAAACTAGTCCAAATAACACCTTTACAGTGTTTTTCATATACTTTATTGCTTGGTATTTTTGACTTATCAACTTGCATAATAGTTATCTATGGAAAACATTATAAGACAAAAGAATAATGATTTGCATTATTAATCCAAAAGTTCGCTTAATGATTTAATTCGCTTATATGGAGCATCTTGATATTCATCGTTTCTATCTAGTAAGATAGGCACTACTCCAGCATTAACGGCGCTGATGCAATCGTTTAATGAATCACCGACATAGCAAACATCCTTTTTATCGCCGCGATAACCAATCATTTCTAATGCCTTTAGAATCGGTTCTGGACTTGGCTTTGGATTAGGTGCTTCTTGATTGCCAACAAGAACTTTAAAAAAGTCTTTTTGCATATCAAATTTTTTTAAAACATCTCTAACATGAGGGACATTGTTAGACGTGACAATGCCTAGATCAGCCTCATCCATTCGTAAATCGATAATTGTATCATAAGTATCGTCAAATATATCAGTGAGATTAACACTTTCTTGTGATCTCACATACTCTTCGATGTAGTTAATGAATACACGCCACTTCTCTTTTGGTGCGCCAATACGTTTATAACTATCTGGTATTGGCTCACGAGTAAAGCCTAAAACATCATCTTCATTAAAAGTGAAACCGATGTTTTCATATGCCTTTTTAAAGACATATTTAGATGAAGGGAGGGTATCAAAAAGAGTCCCGTCAAAATCAAATAAATAAAGATTATATTTATCCATCTTAATCCGCTAATGAGCCCATTGGATCCCAAGGCTTCAAAACGATTGGGCTCTCTTCGAGAGCTTTTAATTCTTCTTTATTAAGATACTTTTTATCAACCACTGCTTGATAGACAAATTGATCAAACCAGGTGTTACTCATGATGTAGTAACCATCTTTTGCACGATCTCTTCCCCAGGAATTTTCAATCTTCCATTTACGTGGTTGATCATCTTTAAATGAGACACCGGTGATACACATAGCATGGTTCATTTGAGAAGCGTGATAATCTAATGATTCACCTTTATCCATTAACAATGAAAGTCCGAAAGGTGTTTCTAAATCAAACTTTTGATCATCCCAAACACCAATTTCACGGTCGCCATAGAAACCAACATCACTGCCAAACCAAACAATGCGATCATCTCTTAATTGAGAAAGGATTAATTCTTTCATTCTATCCATTGTTACATTTAAGTGAGTAACTGGCTTACCGCCAACAACATTGCCTAGATAGGCAACTGTGTATGTTTTCCCAAATGGTTTATCTTTAGTTGGAGCGTTAATTAGTGAGACATAATCATTCAAAGAGTCACCTAAGAATTTGTCCTTGAAAGACATTGGATTAAAGCCCTTTTCTAATTTATATGCACCATCTTTATCGGTATACTCAAAATCAAATGTTTCAGGCACTAAACCATATGCATCTGAAAGAAGAGCATAAATTTTATCCAATAAAATATCTTTTTGCTTTCTAACAGCATTCAAGCCCTTTTCTCGATAAAGCTTTTTAGCCTCGCTTGCAAATTTACGAATATTAAAGTTAATGACTTGTCCTGTTTCTCTAGTGGCAGAAGAAGTATTTGTTTCAGGATAAACATTTTTTGGACATAAGCCATATTTATTAACTAAGTTAACAAACATATCCCATTGGCCACCATCGCCAACACCATTTTGCAATAGGAATGACAAAGTGCGGTCATCATAGTCTTTATCCAACAATTCAATGATACTTTCTAATAAGTAATTAGACTTTTCTAAACGATCATAAAAAGCTAAATAACTTTGAGATAACTCAAAATTGCTCATATTGCATTGCTTTGCAATGATTTCGCGGCAAACATTAGTAGCAGCGAATAACCAGCATCTACCTGAAGCTTTTTGATTAGCAGCAGGCAAGGTCTTAACATTGATGTCAAAATTAAAGTCCATTTCAGGATCAGCATCTTGAGAAGAAACGATTGTATATAATGAACTTTTGCTTAATGCGTGACGGAGAATTTTATTTTTGTCGTCATCAAGCTTTTGAAGATTTTCTTTTTTAATATTTTCCATAGCATTACCTTCTTATCGTTATTATTTTAAATGAAATAATATTTATTGCCAATGAGACAATGAAAAAGTGTATGATTGAAGTATGAATAAAGCTGAAAAAACTATCAAAAAAGAAACAATATATAACGGAAAAGTTATCAACTTAACAAAAGATGAAGTGCTCTGCCCAAACGGACAAGTTTCACTTAGAGAAATAGTTCATCATCGCGGTGGCGTCGCAATTCTTTTTAAAGTTGACGATAAATTTATTTTTGAAAAGCAATTTCGTTACGCGTTAAACGAAGAAATTATCGAGATCCCTGCAGGCAAACTTGAAGAAGGTGAACAACCTTTAGAAGCCGCAAAAAGAGAATTACTAGAAGAGACAGGTTATCGCCCTTTGGAAATGATTCACTTAGGAGATAGTTACCCCACTCCTGGCTATTCTAGTGAAGTTATCCATCTGTACTATTGTCCAAAAGCCATTAAAGAAGAAAGACATCTTGATAGCGATGAATGTATAGAATTAATTTACTTATCATTTGATGAAATAGAAAAAATGATGAAAGACAATATCATAAAAGATAGCAAATCAGTCGCTGCGATTTACCTTTATAAAAGTTTATTCAACGATTAGCCAATATCGATATTAGCAATATTCTCATCACTATTTTTAAACTGCAATCTATACAAATCGGCATAAATGCCGTTTTGTTTTAATAGAGCCTCATGTTGGCCCATTTCTTTAATCTTTCCTTGCGAAATAACTGCGATTTCATCAGCATTTTTAATTGTGGATAAACGGTGGGCGACCACTAAACAAGTTCTTCCTTTAGCAAGCTCATTGAGCGATTTTTGAATAAGCATTTCAGTCGTATTATCCAAAGCGCTTGTGGCTTCATCCAAGATAAGAATAGGAGGATTTTTCAAAAATAAGCGGGCAATTGAAAGTCTTTGCTTTTGACCACCAGAGAGTCTGACGCCTCTTTCACCAATTTCAGTGTCCCAGCCATTCGGCAACGATTCAATAAAATCTAGAATATTCGCTCTGCGCGCTGCTTCTTTTATTTCTTCATCAGTGGCGTTTGCCCTACCATATAAGATATTGGCCTTGATTGTCCCACCAAATAAGAATACATCTTGTTGCACAATACCAATCTTTTCTCTTAATGAATTAAGAGTGTATTCACCAATATCAACATTATCAATATAAATATGGCCTTTTTCTAAAAAGTAAAAGCGCGGGATGAGGTGACAAATTGTTGTCTTGCCACCACCACTTGGTCCAACAAG
>JAKSVL010000021.1 GCA_024407995.1 Bacilli bacterium
TGCTTTTGAGCCAATCTCCTCCAAAGAAAAATTCAATTGTGGCAATAATAGATTCAACTGTTGAAAGTAAATCTTCACATAGAGCAAAAACTCTTAGTCCTTGAACTTGAATTTCTTGGTATTGTTCTTCGTTAAATGGAAGGCGAGATAATGGCGTGATTGTTACATAGCCTTCTTTGACCAAACGACAATCAGCGTCTTCTGGCATTTCTAAATATTCTTGGGTATCTCTAAGTGCGTAATATTCATCGCCTTTTTGATCATAATAATAACGATCTTTACGATAGAATAGTCTCGCCACTGCGATACCTTTATAGTCACCTCTAGGAAAATTAACACTTAAAACAAATTTTTCACTAAGTAGGTTATGCTTAATAATGTATTCCCAAATTTCATCAAAGTGCTCAATGAGACAAGTGAAGTCACCATGAGGAGCAGAAAACGCTACTGTTTTTTTGCGGAATATTTGAGAACCTAAACAGGCACCAATTGTGCCACTTAATATCACATCATAAGATAGGTTTGGCCCATCATTACAACCCGAAACCACTACATCACAGTCGATATTCAAACCGCCAAATGCTAAAGTTGCACAATCGGTTGGAGTACCATGAACTGCATATGTTGTTTCATCGATTCTATCGACTTTAAGCCAACTGCCTAACGTGATAGCAGCGCTTTTTGCAGACATATGTTCAAATGGAGCGACCACTGTCACATCACCATATTTCATGAGTTTTTCTCTTAATAGAAGAATGCCTCTAGCGTTATAGCCATCATCGTTTGTTAATAAGAATTTCATAAGAGTATTTTCCAACATTTCTTTTCAAAAGAAAAGAGGGAATTGCTTCCCTCTCTTCGTGTCAGTAATAAATTATTGAGCAATCTTATTGTCTTTAATAACTTTTTCTTTCAAGTATTCTGGAACTTCTTCGTAGCTTTCAAATTCTCTGTTGAAATAGCCAGAAGCTTGAGTAATTGATTTAAGTTGTGTGACGTAGTCAACGATTTCTGCTTCAGGAACTAACGCTTCGATATCTTGCATACCTTCGTGTTCTTCCATGTTTTGAATACGTGCACGACGAGTATTTAAGTCACTCATCACATCACCTGTGTATTGTGAAGGAGCAATGACGTGAATTCTCATGATTGGTTCAAGAATTATTGGTTTGCACTTTGGATATGCATCTTTAAAGGCGAGAATACCTGCCATCTTGAAGGCTTGTTCGTTACTATCGACTGGGTGATATTTACCATCGACTAAGACACCTTTAACACCAATAACTGGGAAACCTGCTAATGGGCCACTATTGAGGGCTTCAAAGAAACCTTTTTCAACAGCTGGGAAGTAGTTCTTTGGAACTGCACCACCGAAGACTTCTTCTGCGAAGACGTTTTCATTTGATGGTTCAAATCTCATCTTAACAACGCCATAGAAACCACTACCACCAGATTGTTTAACATAACGGCCATCACCTTCAGCAGTGCCTTTGATAGATTCACGATAGACAACTTTCATTTGTTCAGTTGTCACGTCAATCTTATATGTATTCTTTAATTTTTCGAGAACGTAATTGAGTTGTGAATCAGAAACGCCACCTAATAATAATTGTTTAGTTTCGTTATTACGTTTAACTTCAATGCTTGGATCTTCTAATTGGATCTTTGTTAATGCTGGACCAATCTTGGATTCATCATTTTTATTAGCCATAACGATGGCTTTGAAAATAACAGCGGTTGGGTAACCAACTGGTTTATAGGTAATTTTTGCTTTTGGAGCGGATAATGTCATACCAGAAGCAACACCTTCTAAACGGGTAATTGCACCGATATCACCTGTGTGTAATTCAGTTACTGAATTAAGTGTTTTACCACAGACGCTGTATAACATTGAAACTCTTTGAGTACCATTGTCAACTGCAACTTCATCACCGGTTTTTAAAACACCAGAGATGACTTTAACTAAGTTAATAACACCTGAATATGGGTCGACACATGTCTTGAAGACATAAGCAGACATTGGAGCATTGTCATTAATTTCGCGTGTGGCAGGTTTACCGAATTCATCGACACCTTCTTCAGCGCCTTTATCAACTGGAGATGGTAAGAAGTAAACAGCAGCTTCTAATAATGTATTAATACCAACATTCTTTAAAGCGTTACCGAATAAGATAGGAACGATTTCGCATGAAGCGATACCTTTCTTTAAAGCGGAGATGGTTTCTTCTTCTGTGAATTCTTCACCACCGAAGAATTTTTCTAATAATGCATCATCAGTTTTTGCAACTTCTTCTAACAAAGCACCATGGAGTTCTTCAACTTTACCATTTAAATCTGCTGGTAAATCAGCTTGAGAACCATCGAGTTTGTAGTATTGGTGTTTGATTAAATCAACATAGCCATCAAAAGTATTGGCTTGGCCATGAGGATAAGAGAATGGAACTGCACCTTTATTTAATTGGTTTTTAATGGCGTTAAGAACGGCTTCAGTATCGACGCCTTCTTTGTCCATTTTGTTAACAAAAATAATGGTTGGGATGCCTTTTTTACGTAATGCATTGTAGTGTTTGACTGTACCAACTTGCACGCCTACGGAAGCATCGATTAATAATACTGCACCCGCCATTGAACGGATGACACCGAGGTATTCACTAATGAAGTCATCGTTTCCAGGAACGTCGATAAGATTTAACTTATAGTCTTTGTAGAAAACTGGGACGACTGCTGTTTGAATTGAAGAGCCTCTCTTTTGTTCGTCTGGGGTGTAGTCACTAACAGTATTTTTCTTTTCGACTTCACCTTTGGCTTTTGTTCCACCAGTTACAAAGTAAAGTGATTCAACTAGGGAAGTTTTACCAGAACTTTGGTGACCTAAGAAAACAAAGTTTCTAAGATATTTTGGATCATAGTTTGCCATATTTATTTCTCCTTACAATCTGAAATATTTGCTATATCTGCCTTTTGTAATTAATTGAATGCGATTATCTTTGACTAAATCCGCTAAAGCTTTTTCAATTGTGGCGGAAGAAGTCGCATATAAAACATTCTCAATAACGCGCTTGTTGATTGGAGTAGCACTGTCATAAATAATCTTGTAGACCTTTTCAATGGTATTACCATTGGTGCTGTTCACTTCCATGATATAATCAAGTTTGCGATAGGCTTCTAGAATGCATTTTAACATATATGTTACATATTGGGTATAATCATTTTCATTTTCGTGCCATCCTTGTGATGAAGCTTCGAATGCATCAATGTAATCAGAGAAGCGTTGTCTCATGATATATGGGATGGAAAAATAGTTACCAATGTTGTAGCCATATTTCTTCATTAAGAAATTAAGAATCAAACGTGAAACTCTGCCGTTTGCACGATTGAATGGGTGAATACAAAGGAAATCAAATAAGAAAGTTAAAGTTAAGACTAGTTTATTTGTTTCTTCGTTTTGTGATGCAATGTTGAACTGATAAACAAGGTTATCTAGTAAGGATGGGACCGCGCTAGGAGCGGCAGTCACGAAAGTTGTTCTCGTTGTGGCATCGCTCATTCTTTCTTGCAAATAGTGTAATGAGTCTTTAGATTGGCCGCCCATTTCAGGGTTATAATCTTTATAAAGATAATAATGTAGTGTCAAAATGAATGGAGAATCAAATGGTTGATACTTATAGCATTCTTCGACATGTTTTAAAGCTTTGTAATATCCATTAAAAACAAACTCTTGATAGGATTCTGGTGATTGGCCTTTGACCAATAACGCTTTTATGCGATCATCACCAATGAAGAGTGAGCCCATTGCGTTGCTCGCTTCCGTACCACTGATATAGGCTAAATCAGTGAGTTTTTCGACCTTTTTGAGTTTGTTAACAGATGTTGTTTTTCCCTTGTATAATTCAATAGAATTAAGCAAAGAAATAATGTTAGGGTTAGTCAAAAGATTGTTGACTACGTCCTGCAAATCAAACATTCGCATAATATGTACCTCTTATGCTACTAGTATGCGCTACTATTAAAAATATTTCAATTGCCTATTTTTGAATGAAAAATACTGAATTAACCTTTTTTCGCTATATTTTTCCTATATAGGATTTCCTACATATGAACTAATTAATTTATTTACTAAATCGTTCAGGAATTTCATTCGCTTTCACTAAAGCAAATTTTGCGACCATTGGACCGATGAGTTCATACACCAATGTGCTAGTTAATATTATAGCGAGGATTAGCGCGCCTGCGCGTTGGCATTCGATAGAAGGATTATCGGAAAACAAATTGTAGGCTGTTGTCGATAAACCAATAGCGACACCTGCTTGAGGCACTAAAGCAAAACCAATATATTTCTTAACTTGTGGCTCGCAATGTGTAATAGAAGCACCTGCAAAAGCACCACTCCATTTACCAATTACTCTAAATACGATGTAAACAGCGGCAATAGACACCACAATTAAACCATCAGAATTAAAGAAAATGCTTAAATCTAAAGTTGCACCAGATATCACAAAAAACATCATATAAATTGGTGATGTAAAGCGATCTACTACATCAAGAGTTCTGTTTGAATCTTTAGTGAAATTGGTATAAATCGCTCCTGCAGCCATGCAGATGAGTAGAGAGCTCAATTCAAAATTGCCCATGTTTTCACTTTTGAAAAGGTAGTAAATTCCTAAAGCGGCAAAAACTGTAAAAATACACCATATTAAACGATTGTTTCTTGATTTAAACCAGCGGTTCATAAGACTAATTAAGAAACCAAGCACTACGCCTACACCTAAAGAAATGAGGATTTCTAATAGTGGCTTTATCAAAATAGCGTACACGGTAACGGTTCCACCGGATAAAGCTGTCGCAAGTTGAAACAAAATGGCAAATAAAATTAACGCTGCAGCATCATCTAAGGCCACAACTGGAAGGAGGGTGTTTACTAATGGACCACGAGCATTATATTGCTTAATAACCATCAATGTTGCCGCTGGAGCAGTTGCACTAGCGATAGCGGATAATGTTAAAACGATTTGCCACGAAACATATTCAGGAAAAATAAAATGCGCAGCAATTAAAGCGATCATAACTGCCAATGAACCACCAAGAGCCTCAAAAGCGGTAATAATTAGAACTCTTTTACCCAAGGCTTTAATCGTGGCTTTTCTAAAAGAAGTACCGATAGAAAAAGCAATAAATCCTAAGGCAACCGTAGAAACCCAACTTATTTGATCGATAAAGTTATAGATAGGACTTGTTTTTATACCATCAAATGAAAAATTGTTGAAAAGTAGACCAAAAACAAAAGGACCCATGATGATACCGGTAATGATATAACCAGTAACATTAGGCAGTTTGATAGTACGCATCAAGCGCGTAGAGAAGAGGGCTACCAAGATGAGGATAGCCACATATGCAAATATCGAGAAGTCCATTTTTAGATAGAACCTTCGTAATCATCTATTCCGCGGGAATACATAAATCCTTTAATATCTGTAAAGTTATTAGTGTATTCGCGAATAACATTTTTTAAATCATCAAGGCGATTATCATCAACAAGGAATAAGCAAAGAACGCTTTCTAGCATTTCTTTTTCTTCTATGTGTCTTAGACTAATAAAAGTATGTTCACCAGGATAATAATCAAGAGCGTGTCTGAGAGATTCACTACTCATGACAGTGGCGTTGAAACCAGCAGCTTTAAGCGCTTCTAATGTTTCATATGCTCTTTCGGTTGTTTTTAAAACCAATGTTAATTCAACTTTCATAATGATTTGCCTCGCCTATGATTATATGATTTTTTTCAAAAATGTTAATAAAATTATCATTTTTAAGTATGTTTTTTTATTATGTGCTAAAATAGCATGCGAAAAGAGGATTAAACAATGGAACAATTTAAATCCGTCCCTATTACATTAATTACTGGATATTTAGGAAGTGGTAAAACCACTTTAATTAACCATATCTTAAAAAACGCTAAAGGACACAAGATGGCTGTTATCGTTAATGATATCGGCGAAGTTAACATCGACGCCGACCTTATCGAAGATAGCGGTGTCGTTTCAGGCAAAGATGATAACTTAGTAGCTTTGTCTAACGGCTGCATTTGTTGCACATTAAAAAAGGACTTAATCAATCAATTAGCAGATTTAGTTAAGCAAGAAAAATTTGACCATATTTTAATTGAAGCTTCTGGTATTTGCGAACCAGTCCCAATCGCTCAAACAATTACATACATGGAACAAGAATTCCAAAAGCAGGAATTGCCAAGATTCTATTATCTTGATGCCATCATTTCTGTCACTGATGCATTGCGTCTCAGAGACGAATTCGGTTGTGGCGATACATTAAAAGAAGCGGCACGTGGCGAAGAAAACTTAGAAAATCTTGTTATTCAACAAATCGAGTTTTGCGACATTGTCTTATTAAATAAAGTCTCATTAGTGACTCCTGAAGAATTAAGAAAAGTGAAGATGGCTGTTAAGGCTTTACAACCTGACGCCACTATTATTGATGCTGATTATTGTAACGTAGACATCAACGAACTCATTGATACGGATCTATTCGATTTTGATAAGGCTAGCGGCTCTGCTGCGTGGATTAGAGAATTTGAAGACTGGAGCACTGATGTCGAACATCATGACGATGACGATGAGGATGAAGATGAAGACGAAGACGAGCATGAACATGAGCATGAACACCATCACCACCATCACCACCACGGCATCGAAAACGAAGAAGAGGGCACTGCTTTAGAATATGATATCAATACTTTCGTGTATTATAGACGCCGTGCATTTAATCAAAAAGCTTTTGAAAAATGGGCTAAAGATGAAAGCGGAAAACATCATATCATTAGATCTAAAGGTATTGTCTATTTCGATGATGAATTAGATAACATCTATGTCTATGAATCAGCGGGTTCTCAAATCACATTGACTATGTCAAGAAAATGGTTCTCAGCGACATTAAGTAATAGACAATTAAAATACTTAAGAGAAAACGATGAAAACTTCGCTCACGACTGGGATGATGAATATCAAGATCGTTTAGTCAAATTAGTCTTCATTGGCCAAAACCTTGATGAAAAAGCAATAAGAAAAGAACTAGACCGCATATAAAGGTCTAGTTTTCTATTTTCTTTGAATCATTATATATCGCTGGATAAATACTTTTTTCTTGCCCTGATAGAAGTGTAACAGCTTCATGCGCTCTAGAAGTTAAATCATTAATCTGAGCGCTTTTTCCTAGTTCTTTATTTGGATATAATGGCTCACCAATATGCAAAGTGAATAATGCCATTTGCTTAAATATTTTGCGTCTAATCCAATTTGGTTTTCTATAGGAAAATGCCATTGGTAAGATAGGTTTGTTATTCTTAATAGCAATTGAAGCTGCTCCCTTTTTAAATGGACGAATAGGGGCGTAATATTCCCACATGCTTCCCTCTGCGTAAACATGCAATATATTGCCATCATTAAGAAGTTTGTCGATTGATTTAGTGAATGACACTGTTGCCTCATTATCGTTTAATGGGATAGGAATACCTCCAACACATCTCACTAATGGACCACTCTCTCCATTAACATTCTTGTCCCAGGCTAAGAGATATGGCCATTTAAGACTATGAACCGCTTTCATAATACAAATATAGTCCCAAAAATGAACGTGATTGCAAATGGTAACACAACCATTTTTTAATAATTCCTTATTAGCCTTAATATAAGCTTTGCCTTCAATTTTGAGGCCCATCCTTATTTTTGCCATCGGGAAAACGATCAATCTGAGCAAAAGCCTGACCCAAAATCTTTTAAAAGAGAATTTTGATGAATAATCAACAAAAGGGTAATCCTTATTAAAAGAAATACCACGATTCATCTTAACTTTTATGTAATGATCACAAGTATTTTCTGGATATGGATATTTATTGTTTGTGTTGGGGATAAACATATTTCAATTATAAACAAAAAAGAACCAACAGTGATATATTGGTTCTATTTCGCAAAAAATGGGGCGAGTGATCAGATTCGAACTGACGAATGCCTGGTTCACAGCCAGGTGTGTTGGGCCTCTTCACCACACCCGCCAAATTGCCTATATATGATAATATCATTACCTCTATTTTGTCAAAGCCTTTTGTGAGTTTTGAGCAAAAAGAAAAATCTTGCTCTCTTGGAAAAACAGAAGGCAAGATTTGTTCTTTTGGTTTTAATTTGAATTAAAATTCAATAACTTTATCTTGAGTGATGACATAGATAAGGTCAACAATCCACCAAATCCAGCCAAGAAAGACAGCAATGACAATCCAAACAATAGCCATCGTTGTATTTTTTGCTTGGAATGCTTTGATGATACGATAGACCATCCAAGTTAAGTCAAGGTAAAAGATACAGAAAACAATCTTTAGTACTTTGGATAATTCATCCATCCATTTAATGTAGCCCATATATTTCTCCTTTGTTTGCTTTTGTATTATATCACGCAATAATTACGCGATAAGGAATACTTTGTAGCCTAAATATGCTTCGTAAACGTCAACCTTGCTGACGATTTCCATTGGTGCGTGCATGTTTAATACGGCGATGCCTGCGTCAATAACGCTCATATTATAATTACCTAAAATGTAAGCGATTGTTCCACCACCACCTTGGTCGACTTTACCAAGTTCAGCGTTTTGCCAATTGACATTGGCTTGATCCATGGCATTTCTCACAAATGCATAATATTCAGGCATGGAGTCATTACTACCAGATTTGCCTCTAGAACCAGTATATTTGTTAAAGACGATGCCTTCACCTAAATAGGCGACGTTCTTAACGTCAGAAACACTGCCATATAAAGGATCATAACCAGCACTGACATCACTAGATAACATTTTACTATTTTCTAACGCCATACGAGCATCCCATAATGGATTGTTAGAATTCATTAAGGCTGCTAATTTTGCGATAGCATTTTCGAAGAATAATGAATGAGCACCAGTAGCGCCAACGGAACCGATTTCTTCTTTATCTACTAAAATACAGCAAGCTGTATATTGAACTTTCTTTGTATCCAATAGAGCCATTAATGAAGTATAAGCACAGCTTCTATCATCATGGCCATAGCCTGCGATCATGCTTCTATCAAGACCATAGTCTCTAGCAGGACCTGCTGGAACGATTTCGATTTCTGCAGAAACCAAATCTTCTTCTTCGATACCATATTTATCTTTCAATAATTTTAAGACATTAGCCTTAACTGGTTCTTTATCTTCTTCGTTAAGAGGCATGGAGCCTAATGTGATATCAAGGCTCTCGCCTTCGATTGCTTTTGCTAATGTTTTGGCCATTTGATCAGCGGATAAGTGGATTAATAAATCAGTAATACCAACGACTGGGTCCTTTGGATCTTCACCAATATTAACTTCTACGACCGATCCGTCTTTTTTACAAACAACACCGATGAGAGAAAGTGGAATGGTTGTCCATTGATATTTCTTAATACCACCATAATAGTGAGTATCGCCCAAGGCGAAACCTTTAGCCTCATAGACTGGATGTTCTTTTAAATCGAGACGTGGTGAGTCGATGTGAGCGCCTAATATTCTTAAACCTTTGGTTAATGGTTCTTTACCGATAATGAAGGCCGCAACGTTCTTTTTCTTGTTGATAAAGTATACACGGTCCCCTTCTTTTAATGTTTTAACATCATCAATTTTTTTGAAACCGTTAGCCTTTAAAAGTTTTTCAGCTTCTTTAACTGCCAAACGTTCTGTTTTAGAAATAGTAATGAAATTTTTATAGCCTTCTGCAAAATCCATTACTTCTTTAGTATTTTGATATTTGAGCCATGCGTTTTTACGATACATAGTATTCTCCTTTCGATTTCTTTAGTATTTTACACTATTAGAAGAAATATTAGAAATAATATATCTTATAATCTCAATTGGTTTGTAATGATATTAAGTGCCTCATTAGTGACATCATCTTCATCTAGTTCAGTCATATCAATATAGTTGACTGGATAAAGCATATCTTCGTTTCTGATTTGTTCTAGATAAGAGACAAATCTTTCTAATGAATAATCAAGGTTTAAAGAACGATGGGCTGGATGTCTAGTTGGTAGTCGATCCATAAATCTTTGATATAAAAGATTATAATCACCCACCAAGGCAATAAGAACAGCACTATAGGAATATTGTTCCGCAATTTGTTTTATTCTCATTACTTCTTCACTTCTAAAATTAGCTTCTAGGATCAAGTCTTGACCAACTTTGGCGGATTGTTCGAAAAAATATATCATCGAATTCATCGCGGTGATTGATAATTTGCGATTTTCTTCCCTATTGGTATAACCGATAGCATCACAAGCGATTTCTTTAAGACTATCTTTAGTAAGATAAGGTATTTTCAAGCAGTCACTCAAAGAAGCCGCAAGTGTGCTTTTACCTGAGGCTAAATCTCCAGTGATAATAATGAGATTATTCATAGTTATCTATGTTTAGCGTGGAAACTCACACCAATAGCGTTAGGGCCACAATGGCTTCCTGCTGTTGGGTTGACTACTTCGTATTCAATGTTAAGATCTTCACCAAATTGTTTTTTCATCATTGCACCAAATTCTTCAGCGATTGGCATAGCATCAGAGTGAGCAATAATAACACGGTGGTTCTTAATATCTTCTTCTAAATCAATGACATAATCTAAAAGCTTTTGTAATGTTTGTTTTCTACCACGGCATTTATCTTTGGTTTTCATTTGACCATCAGAGTCGATGAAAATGATTGGCTTTAGACCAATGATATTACCAAAGAAAGCGGCAAAGCCAGAAACACGGCCACTCTTGCCGAAGAACTTTAAGTCATCAGCATAGAAGTAGAAAGCTGTCTTATCAACTTCTGTTTCTGCCCATTTTTGAATATCTTCAAGAGAAGCGCCATTTTTATGTAACTCACCAATATTTAAGCAAATATTGTAACTACCTAAGGTAATACCTTTGGTATCAATAAGAGTTAATTTTCTATCAGGATATTTTTCTTGTAATTCTTCCATCGCTAAGCGAAGGGAATTAAATGTTGCAGACATAGCTGCTGAGAAGTGAATGTAAACAATATCGTTACCAGCAGCAAATTCTGGTTCGAAATAATTCATATATTCAACAGGAGAAAGAGCGCTTGTTGTAGGAATAACGCCTTTTCTTAATCTGTCATAGAAATCACGATAATCAAATTCCTTGAAATCTACATATGGGAAAATTTGTTTGCCTTCAATTGTATAAGGCATAGAAATCAATTTGTAACCATATCTCTCCGCAATCTCTGGAGTAATGTCACAATCTGTGTCAGTGAAAAGTGTATACATGTAATAACCTCTATCTTTCAGCTTTTATCATTATATATAACAAATATATTATTTTGTTCATGATATGTAAGAAATGTTACATATTCGCCAAAGTGTAAAGTGTTTTGGGCACAAAAAAACCATCTCTACGAGTAATAAGATGGTTAATTTGTCATCAATTATTTGATTTTCTTTTCAAGAATTGGTGCTGAAATGTTAATGGCTCCCACGATAAGAGCAAGAATACCAAAGACGATTGGAGCAGCTGCTGTAGTGCAATTGCCGTAACCATTGCCATTAATTGCCTTGAAAATTGGAGCAAATAACAAAATGAAGATTGCGCCAAGGACAACGACGCCACCCGCGACGTATGAAAGCTTATCTGTTAAATCCTTACCAATGATATCATCAATAAAGACAAAGGCTAAACCTGCAAGTCCACCAAGCAAGACAAACAAATAAGCAAAGAATCCTAAGACATTACCCTTAACGAAATCATCGCCAAAGAATGCACCGCTTGACATATCATAGAAAACACTTGTGATGTCTGTACGAACTACTTGTTTGGCAATGAACATGGAAATGAAGATGATAATAGCGAGTAAAGCACCAAACATTCTAAGAAGAGAATGTAATCTTAAATACTTATTATTACTCATTATGATTCCTCCTTTTGTTTATACAAAAATTATATAAAATATAAAAATTATATCAACCCTAATTTTTCTATGCGTTTTGAATCAAAGTGTTTAAATAATCAACGGAGTAAAAAGATGAACCGATTTCAACTTCGATGTCAGGGGTGACACCATCTTCAAAGCCTTCAAATGTATTAGTTTCATTATCGAAATATCCAATATGGAGATTGGAAGAATGGTACACGTATTCGCTGTTTGGCAAATAGTGAACTGAAACAGCGCATTCACCACCGCCACTCTTTTGGCCAATTATTTTAGCGATATTCGCCTCTTTTGCGCAGCAAGGAAGGGCATTACCACAGCTAAATGAGCAGTCACTGGTTAATAGATAGAAATTGAAAATATTTCCATAACTGTCAGTACTATCATATTTTTTATCATTGTTACTGTCGATATGAGGAACATAAATAGATACCTGTGTTGTTGAGTCGTCATACATTGCAAACGTACTGCTATTATCTTTTGACATTAAGGATAAAACTTTGAGCATCACACCAACAACGCCACCACCATTTAAAGAAATATCGAAAATAACATTCTTAACTGTACCAAGATTTTGCAAATCTTTTAATGCGAAGAGAAGCTTATAAAAAGTATCATAGTTCCCCGCTGTATCTTTGATGGATTCATCATCGTTGAAGACTTGATCGGTTGTACCAAAAACAAACGAATCAAATGAAAAAAGAGCTGTTTTGCCATCTTCGCTTAAAAGGTAATCCTTTTCCGGAGTGAAATTTTTGTAAGCAGATTGACGTAAGGTTTGAAGAGTTGATTTGGTCTTGGTACGATTTTTACAACGCTCTCCATACCGACGAATCAATCCGAATTGTGATTCGTTCCAAGATTCATTCGCACTGATTAATATAGTGTGATTATCATCTAAAATTGATAAGGCATCGCTATAGCCCATACCGCGAACATCATCGAATGAACTGAATAAATCTGAGTAGATACCATGATTCCTCTTATAATAAGAAGCGAAACTTTGAATGCCTTTTTGTTCTTTTAAACCATAGAAATTGTCCATCAAATATAAGAACAAGCCCGCATTATATTTAATTAAATATGATGGAGTAGAAAGATTTTTAGCAACTTCCTCCATTTGATGATTAAAGTCGTATTCTTTACCTTCATCAATGTATTTAATGTCATTATAGTTTTCTACATCTCTCGTCGAAATGATGTGCTTATAGTTATAAGTGAAGTAAATACCAGAAAAATCATAGAAAGTAATATCTAGAAGACCTAAAGGATAATAGGTTTCTTTTTCATGAGTAAAATGCTTAATGCCATAGCCATCAAATGGATGATAAGCATAGGTTTCATCACTGAGATACTTCCCATCAAAATCAATATCTATACCATAATTAAGGGCTTTCAAATCTCTTGGATCATCGTCTTCGTAATAAGCACTTTCAATGCTTCCGGCGATTAAAAAGTCATTAAAAGAACTATCAGCTTGAGCAACAAAGCATATTTGATCATCAATCGTGATGCTCCAAGTATCGGAAAAAACAGACTTATTGAACGCACTTTTTGCATTGTCCGCTAAATGGATGTCATAAAGAGAAGCATATTGTTTCAATGTAAGGTATGGAATAAGGTCTTCGCCTTCAATGAAACGGGCATTAATAGTCTTTTGATAGCCACTTGAAAGGTTACTTTCTTCATCTAAATCATCAATGTTATAAACACTAATTTCTTTTTCGTAAGATTTGTAATTATTTTGATTGCCAAAAAAAGAGCACGATGTTAATGCAATAGCGCTTAAAGCAATAAAAGAAAAGAGGCGTTTTTTCATAGTTTTATCTACTATTTATTTTCGCCTTCTTTTTCTTTAGAAACAAGATTTATTGGTCGCCAGAATTTTTGATTTATAAAATAACAGAACATGCTTAGACCAATACAAACTGCTTTTCCTATCATTGTACTCAACGCTGAGAATAAGGTTGACTCAATTGTATATTTAGCAGCATCTTCTCCAATATTGACAAGAGCATAGCCTCCATAATAAACAAAAGCGTGTACCAAACTAGAAGCAATGATGGCAAAAGGAATAATTAAAGCCTTTGCACAAAAGATGCCTGTAGTAATGAA
>JAKSVL010000022.1 GCA_024407995.1 Bacilli bacterium
TCCAATAAATTTGCCGAAAGCCAATGTTGTAAAACTCTATTTAGAAGATGGCAGTCTAGTTACAGCGCGACCAAGTGGAACTGAACCAAAAGTCAAATTCTACATCGGTACAAAACTTAAAGAAAAACCAAAAGACAATTCGTTCCCAGAAGCTTTATATCAAAGCATTAAAGAAACATTGCATTTATAAAATAAATGAAAAGAGCAGCTTGACTGCTCTTCATTCTTGTAATAAGCCAATGGCTTTTTGTACACGCTTCAGTGTTTGATTAGCAATCACACTGGCTTTTTTAGCGCCTTCTTGTAAGGCTTTTTCATAGCTCTTATTGGCAACGATTTCTCTATATCTTTGTTGGAATGGCTCAAGTTCTTCGATGACAGCATCGGCAACTGCTTTTTTGAAATCACCATAACGATAGCCAACGAATCTTTGCTCTGCTTCTTCGATAGAGATGTCTTTCATACAGCAATAGATTTGTAATAAGTTTGAAATACCAGGTTTATTTTCTTCATCGTATTTCACTTCACAGCCTAAATCAGTTACTGCAGACATAATTTTTTTACGAATGACTGCTGGATCATCTTTTAAGAAGATATCGCCTTTAGGATCAGATTTACTCATTTTGACAGTTGGATCGCTTAAAGACATAATTCTTTTACCAACTTTTCTTAATTCTGCCTTTGGCATAGTTAAGATTTCACCATAGCGATTATTGATACGATTGACCAAGTCGCGTGTTAATTCGATATGTTGAACTTGGTCTTCACCAACAGGAATAGTGGTGGCATCGTATAGAACGATATCGCACGCCATTAACACTGGATACGCAAATAAGCCTAATCCAATTGCATTTTCTTTTAATTTTGCGGATTTATCTTTAAATTGAGTCATACGGGACAATTCACCCATATATAAGTAGTTTTGCATAATGGCATTTAATTCTGCATGAGCAGAAACACTGCTTTGTAAGAACAATGCGTTCTTTTCTGGATCCAAACCTGCTGCTAAATAGAAAGCTGCTAAGTCTATGGAATTTTGACGCAAAACATCTGGTTCAATTGGCAAAGTTAATGCATGTAAGTCTGCAATGAAAATAAAACATTCGCCACGATCATTCATCTTTCTAAGATTTTTTAAAACAGCAATGTAATTGCCTAATGTTAATTGTCCGGTTGGCTTAATACCAGTTAAAATACGTTCACTCATAATAATTCCGCCTATCGATTATTTAGTTTAGTCTTTTAGCAGACTAATTTCAACGGATGAAAAGATTTCATTTCTTTAAAGAAATCGCTATACTACTAATATGATTAAAATTTATACCTCTCCTTCATGCTCATCTTGCCGAAAAGTAAAGAAATGGTTTCTTGAACAAAATATCCCTTTTGTTGAGAAGAATATTTTTGTTGCGACATTAAATGAACAAGAACTTACCGATATTCTAATGAAGAGCGAAAATGGCACTGATGATATCATTTCAAAGAAGAGCAAAATCGTTAAAGAAAGCGGCCTCGACATTGATTCAATGACCGTTAAAGAACTCATTGCTTTTATTAAAGAAAATCCTTCTGTTTTAAAAAGACCAATTATGGTAGATGACCATCGTATACAAGTGGGTTATAATCCAGATGAAATTAGAAGCTTCATTCCTCATGCTAGAAGATTAGCAGAATGGGCATGTAAAAACGATGCTTGTCCGCAACATGATAACTGCGCTCATTTTGAGCAAATAAATAAAAATATTTAATTTTTCTTCAGAACTTCATTAATAGCACGATGGGCTTTTCCCACATATTTTTCAGTAGGCATTGCTATATTAAATTGCTTCATATATTCTTTCATCCACATCATAGCAATCATGATTGAATCGTTAGCCTCAATTTCTAAGTTATAGTCAGTAATACCGCTATATATGTTTTTATCAATGACCAAAAGATGATCGTTATTTTCTATCTCTAGGCGTGTATTTTCTAATGTTGTTATCTCGTGATAATCGTTTAAAGAGTAGGGTAATGTTAATAAGCGTTTTTTTACCTCACCATTTGGGAAAATACCGTTATTAATTAATGAATCAGCATCTGATTTGGTTAATGTATCATTGATTTCATCATCGCCATCTGGATGACTAATCTTTAGTGTTAATTCACGCCTATTATCATCAATAATTCTAATTCTTAAAGTAATATGATTTTTTGTTAGATAATAATCTTTTGTATCGTAATAAATGTTTATATTCTTAATAAATTGCTTTTCTGGATGCAATCTCATAAAATGAGATACGATCATAAAATACTCACTTTCAGTGAGCATGATGCGACTCTCATATTCTTTGCTGACGTTTGACATTTTTACACTCTTGCCTTTAAATGATTGTATCACATTATGGAGAATAAACTTATGTTTCCTTTCTTATCTAACAATTTAAATCCAACATTAATCATTATTTTTGTTTGCATAGGTGTACTTTTGATAGTAGGAATTGTTCTTGCTATTTTGCTTTTAAGAAGAAACAAAAATAAGAAAACTATTATCAATAATGAATCAGAATGGATTGATGCATTAGGCGGACAAGAAAACATCAAAGAAGCAACAGCGGTAGGGTCACGCTTATCTATTGTTTTATTAAATAAAGAAAATATTAATCGTGATAGATTAAAAGAACTTGGTGTTTCTAATATTTTAGTGATGTCAAACAAGATCACTTTAGTAATTGAAAATAAAGCTGAACAAGTTTGTAAATTAATTAATCATTCTTTAAATAAAGAATAGTATTTTTTTAAATCTTCTTTAATTTCCTCGGTTGGAAAGCCAATCACGTTGTGCTTAGAACCATGGATTTTTTTTACTAATGCGTAGTCTTTGTTGTCTTGATAGCCATACGCTCCCGCTTTATCTAGTGGTGATCCAGTAGCGATATAATCTTGTATCAATTCATCGCTCAATTCATTAAATGTTACCTTAGTTTTAACAATATTTGAGACAAATTGATTGTCTTTATTTATGGCATATGCTGTATAGACATAGTGACTCTTATTGGAGAGCATTTTAAGCATACGATATGCATCTTTTTCATCTTTTGGCTTACCAATAACAGCCTTATCAATAACTACGACAGTATCTGCCGCAATAACTAAATCATGGGGATAATCTTGACTCACCTTGAGACATTTTCTCTTCGCAATATCTTTTACTATTGCGCGTACATTCTTATACTTTTTGAACGAAAGAGACTCATCAATATCGCTTACAACAATATCAAAAGAAGGAAATAATTCTTCTTTCATTAATTTTTTTCTTCTTGGTGAGGCACTTGCGAGAATAACCATCTTTAGTTTTTGGTCATAATTACCGGGATAATCATTGGGTGACTGCGTGTTTTGTCATATAAATAATTTCCCGCGACATCTTTAATAATGTTTTTGAGTTCAGCAAAGCTGGTTTTAGTTAATAACTTTTCAACAACCGCCTTTTCTATAAGCTTTGCACATGCATCAATATTGCGCTTGCTATGAGAAGCTACAACGCCTTTAGTCACAATGAGTGGCGAATCGATAAGCTTGTTGTTGTGAGAGTCGATTGTGACCGAGACAACAACCATGCCGTCGCTTGTTAAAATACGACGATCTGCCATTACGCCATCTGCTAAACCTTTAATATCTTTGCCATCTATATATGTATTTCCGTGTTCGACTTGATAAGCTCTTTTAACTTTTCCTTTGGATAATTCAAGAACGTCGCCGTTATCTAAAACAAAGCAGTTTTCTTCTGGAATACCAACTTCATTAGCAATTTGTGAATGAATGAGAAGCATTCTATATTCACCATGCATTGGCATGAAGTAGTGTGATTGGAAAATTTTTAAAACCAAACGTAATTCTTGTTTTGATGGGTGACCAGATGAGTGAATATCATTCAAAATAGAATTTGTAACTACATCTGCGCCGCATCTTGCTAATTGATTAACGACATGATCAATCATTATGCCATTACCAGGAATTGCGGAACTGGAGAAAACAACAGTATCGCCAGGAGCAATGTATAAATCTTTATGTTCACCATTTGCAATTCTAGATAAGGCAGCCATTGGTTCGCCTTGCGAACCGGTACAAATAACAACAATTTGGTTGCTTTTATAATTCTTTATTTCTTCTGGTTTGATAATTGAATCGTCCAATGTCTTGATATATCCATAGCTACGTGCAATTTCCATTGCTTTTTCCATAGAACGACCAATAATCATAATTTTACGACCATGTTTATTTGCAGCCTCGCATATTTGTTGAATACGAGAAATATTAGACGAGAATGTTGAAATAATTAATCTACCATTTGCTTTAGCAAAAACATCATCAATGGCATCAAAAACATTTTTTTCACTTGGTGTATAACCTTCGTTTTCTGCGTTAGTGGAATCGCTTAATAAAAGGTCGACGCCTTCTCTTCCAAGTTCTGCCATACGGGTCAAATTAATATCTGGTCCAATAGGGGTTAAATCTACTTTAAAGTCACCGGTAGAAACAATTCTTCCTTCTGGAGTGTCAACGACAATACCAAATGAATCAGGGATAGAGTGAGTTACTCTAAAGAAACCGACTTTAAATCTATCGACACTAACTTCAGTTTTTTCATCATATTCAATTAAAGGTAGCTTATCGCTTAAGCGCATTTCCTCAAATTTATTTCTAATTAAAGCTGCTGCTAATCTAGGAGCGTAAATTGCAGGAATATTTAAGCTTTTTACCAAGAATGGAATGCCACCGATATGGTCTTCGTGACCATGAGTAACAAATAAAGCTTTAACTTTGTTACGATTGTTTTTTAAATGTGTAAAATCAGGAACAACATAATCAATGCCAGGAAATTCGACACCAGGAAAACGCACACCACAGTCAATAATGATGATTGTTTCTTCATTTTCAATGCAATACATGTTTTTGCCGACTTCACCTAAACCACCTAAGGCGTAGACTGAAACAGGCATAGAAATACTTTTATCCATTGTTTTCTCCTTTCATTATTATGTTGTTTATTTGTATCTATTATAGAACAAATAGAAAGATTTTTAATAATTATAGTAATTCTTCGTTCATTAGAATTTGATTTGGTTTATTTTTATCAATTCTATCATAGAAGAACAAACCATCGAGATGGTCGTATTCATGCTGCAAAACAATAGCGTCAAAACCACGAGCTGTAAGGATGACATCTCTTCCGCTTAGTGCATCATATGCTTCCATTCTGATTTTGTAGTAGCGGTGGGAATAACCTGGATGATCCCCATCAACAGACAAACAGCCTTCTCCATCTTTTAACGCACACTTACGGACGGAATATTCAATAATCTTAGGATTTACTAATTGATATTGGACAATACCATTATCAGTTTCGTAATAGACGACAAACATTCTTTTTAATAATCCGATTTGAATAGCGGCAATACCTACGCCAGGGCGAAGATTGTGTTTTTTGCTATATTCTTCATCTTGCGATAACTTCAAATAGTTAAGCATTTCATCCAATGTGTTTTTGTCTTCCACGCTTAAAGGAAGACTTACAGGAAGAGATTTCTTTCTCATAATTGGATTATTATCTTTAACAATTTTAAGTTTCATATGGAAATAATATCATATTTCTCGACATAAATAAAGTTTATGTCACTTTTAAAATTGTGTATAATGTCAGCATGAATCAAGATATCTATGCTCTGGCTTATGAATTGGGAGAAATGCTCGCTAATGATGAGCATGTTGTTAAACTAAACTCATTGGAAGAAAAAATGAGCAATGATAAGCAAGTTATTTCTTTGGCTTATCAAAAAGATTTAGCGTGTTCTAAATATAGTGATGCCTTATCGCACTTCGAAGAAGATTCGAAAGAAGTCAAAGATGCACAGAAAGATTTACACCAAAAGAAGCTGGCGTTAGATTCTAATGAAATAGTGAGAGAATATCTTAAGGCCTACAGTGATGTTAGAGACTTATATAATGAAATAAATCATATATTATTTAGTGGGTTGAGTATGAAAATGGAGGAGCATAAATAATGCGCATTATTGGTGGAAAATATCGCCATCGTTTAATCTCTTTTCCTGATGATATGGCACATACTAGACCCACAAAAGACCGGATACGTGAAGCGGTTTTCTCTGCTTTAGGTGATATCAATGGTTTTCAAGTTTTGGATCTTTATGCCGGTAGTGGCTCAATGGGAATCGAAGCTATTTCTCGCGGTGCTAAACATGCAATTTTTGTGGATATTTCTTCATTAGCAATAAAAACAATTAAAGATAATATTTCTAACTTAAATATAGATTCAAGCGACTATGAAATTATTAAGAATAATGATTTAGCGGCTATTGAATCTTTTAAACAAAGAAATTTGAAATTTGATTTAGTGGTATTGGATCCTCCTTATGAACAAGGAGAATATGAAAAAATAGTGGAATTATTAGTGGATTCCAATCTACTAAATGAAAACGCTATTATTGTGATGGAAACCAATCGTGCTATCACTTTAGAAAATATTGATTATCAAAAGAATAAAGAATACCATTATGGCGAAATCACCATTTATATTTGCTGGAGGTAAATATGAGAATTGCAGTATATCCAGGTAGCTTTGACCCTATTACAAATGGGCATTTAGAAATACTTAAAAGAGCATTAGATATTTTTGATCGTGTGATCGTGCTTGTTGCTGTTAATCCAAACAAATCATCTCGCTTTTCCAGCGAAGAAAGAGTGGCAATGATTAAAGAAGCCGTTAACGACGAAAGAGTGGAAGTCGATTCCTATAATGGCCTTACTGTTAATTATGCTAAACAGCATGGTGCTACCCATTTGATTCGTGGCCTTCGCGCTGTTACTGATTTCGAATATGAATTCTCTTTAGCGAGTGCTAATGATCACATTGATCCTTCTATTGATTCTGTCTTTTTAATGAGTAAAGCAGAAAAATCATTTATTAATTCCTCAATGATTATGGAATTATATCGTAATGGGGTTGATATTTCTGACCTTGTTCCCCAATCTGTTATAAAAAGATTAAAGAAATAGTTACTTAAGTAAAATGAGCGACACCAGTCTTCCTGCTGGTGTTTTTTGATATGCGGAATAGAACCTTGGATCTGTCAACGTATCCAAATTTGCAGATATGATTTGTGATTCTTTAATTCCCAACCTTTTTAAATCCAATATATTAGCCAACCCATTATCAAAATGATTATTTATGATAGCGGTTTCATAGCCTGCTTCAATAATCTCTTTTTTAGCGTTCTCATCTATTTCAAATGATTTCATTTGACGATATGGACCAATATAAAATTTCAAATTCTCAATTTTTATGACTTCTGTTTCAATGAGACTTTTGATTGATTTATAGGCAACATGTATTAATGTACCTTTATATCCAGCGTGAATGATGCCAACGAGGCTGTCGGCTTCATCAATGAAGAAAATGGGTACACAATCAGCGTGAAAAATACATAAAGGAACGTTCTTTTCGTATGTATATAATGTATCGACATCTACGCCGTCAATAAAACTATCTTTTCCTTTTCCTAAATCTTTGAGAGTGACTTTGGCAATTTTATCTGAATGATGCTGATGAACAAAAACAAAACGATCCAAATCAACGGACATAGTGTCCGCTAATAAAAGACGATGTTCTTTAACGTTTTGGCCATTATCAACTTGATAAGCCATATTACCAAGTGAAGTAGTGGTGGTTAACGCCAAACATTTATTAGATAAAGGGAATGAGATAAAATATTCGTTTTTCATAAGTTAAAGAAAAACCGCGCAAGCGGTTATTCTAGTCTTTAACGATCTCGCCAAATTTCTTTGAGTGAGACCAGCAATCTTTAAGGACACGAGCCTTTTCCAAATCGGATGAACCTTGAACTGAGAAGAGGACATCGCTTAAGCCTTTAACTCTTTGATCGGCTTCTGCGATTGGATTGTCTTCAGTGTAATCGAAGTACATCATCAATGGAGTATTCATTGGGCATTCATCAACGTTACTACCAGAGGTGAAGTTTTCTTCGTATTTGGAAGCAGTGTATTTTTCATTAATAGCATAATAGGTATTTGGTAAATATGTACCATTTGCTAATTCTTCGAATAATTCGTAGTGATTGTTCCAAACGATATCGAATAAGTTTTCATCATCATCGTTTTTGGTATCTGTATAGATAACTTTTAATTTGAAGCTATCTTTTAAATCTGCGAATTCAGCGTTTTTGCCGAATTTGTCTTTGAACATTTTGATACCACTGTATAAATCTTCAGCAGAACTATTGTCTTTTTGAATAAAAGCTAAGAAGAATCTGTCACCACCAGTGACTTTCTTAACTTCGGCTTGGTTGCCTTCATAAATGTTTGTGAAGAGTTTGTCGACTTGAGAATTACCAACGAAGTCACCTTCATCAGCACCTTCTAAAGATAATTGGTATGCAGCATAAAATTTATTGGCGACGTCACTCTCGCTGAACCAGCCTTTAACACCATCAATAATGTGTGGGATAGCGAAGATAATAGCGAAGATACCGCCAACGATTAATAATGGTTGAATCCAAGCTGTTTCTTTAATCCAACGGCCTATTCTTGCAAAAAATCTACCGATTGCACTTAATATTTTCATTTTGAAATGCCTCCTATATATTCATATAGCGTGATAATCTTACCACCCAGACAATTTATTTTCAATACTAATTGAAGCAATTGTCATTCGAACGTGCCTGCATGAGACACGGCAACGTTTCAATTATACTAGAAAAAACAGTGGTGACAATCATATTTTGTTGTTTTTTTCAAAACAAGACATTACAATAACAAGCGCAATGATTAAGAAAAAGTATTTACGTTTTAAAAAACAAGTCGAGAATTTCTTGTTTGATCACTACATTATAAAAACTGTTTTACATTATCTTTTTGGTTTCATGGTTGCTGCAATTGCTGCTGTGATTTTCGCATTTGGGTTTGCTTGTTTTACAACTCCAGCCCAAGACAATGGATTTGTTTTGGCTAGTGGTGGTGTTTCTGGTATTTCTCAAATCATCGCTTTAATCGTGGAAGTTATTCGTCATGAGCCAGTCGGTGGTAACCTTATTCAATCTGTTGGCTATACGCTCTTAAACGTCCCATTATTGATTTTTAGTTTCTTCAAAATTGGCAAAAGATTTACTATTTTTACTCTAGTAAATGTTGTTTTATCTTCTGTTTTCATTTCCTTATTCACCAACGCTGGTGTTGGCAAAATGGTTGCAGAATTCTCTTTCGCAGATGGTGTTAAGCCACTTGATCCAACAATTGTTAGGGTACTTTTCGCCGGTATGTGCACAGGCTTATCGAGTGCCTTTGCTTATGCTGCGGGCATCTCCTGCGGTGGCATTGATATCATCGCTTTTTACGTAGGAACAAGAAAATCAACACAAGTTGGCCGTTATGGCATCATCATCAATGGCGTTATTGTTATAACCTACGCTCTAGTTAGATGCATCACAGAGAATTCCTTCGCGTACTGCGTATATTCTATCTTCTTCTCTATTATTTATTTAATGTTGGTCGGCCTCATTGTCGATACAATTAATTTGAGAAACAAAAAGATCGAAATGCAGATTATTACTAACCAAGAACATATGCCAGAAATCATTATTGCTAACTTCCCACACTCTGCTACTATCGTAAAAGGCAAGGGTGCTTACTCTGGAAATGATAAAACAATGCTATTTATGGTTGTTTCCTCTTCAGAAGTGAAAAAGGTTGTAGATATAGTAAAGAAAGTTGATGAACACGCTTTCATTACTGCGACACCACTAAAACAAGTGTACGGGAACTTCTTTATTAAACCACTTGAATAATTAACCTATAAAAAAGACTAGCAAATCGCTAGTTTTTTATTAAAATAATGGCGGAAGAACAGGGATTCGGACCCTGGCGAGGCTTGCACCTCCTAGCAGTTTTCGAAACTGCCCCCTTCGACCGCTTGGGTATTCCTCCGTGAGCAATATTATATCATTTATTGCCCATTTTGAAACTTTATTAAATTGAATTTGGACATCTAGTCAAATTCATACTAACAAAGTATAATAGACACTATGAAATGGTTTGATTTTACTAATACCCCATTTATTATCTTCCTCATTCTGGTCTTCCTCGTACTAGCGTTCATGACTTTTTTAATCATCTCTTTAGCGGCATCTTCTACTAAAGATCGCAAGTATTTGGAAAGATTAAAAACTGAGTCAACTACCCTTCGTATTTTTATTATCGATGTTAAAAATAATTCCGTTGTTTATTTCAATCGTTCTGATTTGAGAAACAAAAGGCAAATAGACTTAACAGCGTTCTATTCTCATTTCCATACAAATGATGTTGATAAAATCAAAAGCTGGATTTATTCCATTTGTACCAACTATAAAACTGCTGACAAATATATTGAAGCAGACGTTTTGGTTAATCATGGAAAAACGACATATTTTTCATTACTTAAATTATTAAAGTATGATCCAAACGAAGGTGTCATCCATCTAGAATCATTTGTCCTTAAATACATCACTCCAAATAACGCTCCAAATAAGAAGAAAAAGAAAGCGCTTTTTACTGGTGTGGTTAAAAGAAGCACAATGGAATCATTGATTGTTAAAGAAAAGAGTTTAAAGGGCTTTACTTTTGCTATTCGTTTTTATTACATTCGTCAAAAAGTCTTGTCAAATGACAAGATTGAAAGATATATGATCATGACTTTAAAGAATGTCGTTTATCCATATTCCAATAATCCACGCGTTTCTCGCCAGATTATTGATACAGGCGATAATGAACTTTTGCTATTTGATTTAAGAATCTCATCTCGTGATGAGGCAATGGTTTTGGCAACCACAATTGCTCACTCTATCAAGAAATGTATTGGTGTTAATGGTTTTGCAGATTCTATTAATTTCTCTATTGGTGTGGTAGAAAACGCACAATACTATCAAGATTTAGATTCAATGATTTTAAAAGCCCAGGAAGCTTGTATGTCTGCTCAACATAACGGGCAAGATATTCTTCTTTATCGTAAACAAGCTGCGCCACTCGTGGAGATTGACCGCTACCGTGAAGAAGTGGAAAATCTTATGCAGCCAAATAGTTTACGTTATTTGTTTAGACCTATTTTTGATGTGACAAAGCGTCGTACAATTGGCTATTTTGAATATGTCAAAGCTTACAATTCTCCATTTACTACTTTCGCTGAAATGAGCAAATACGCTTCCAAAGTTGATATGAGTAAAGAGTTCTTTGCCATGATAGCAAGATACGTCATTCCTAAGTTCGCAAGTGAAAAACAAGAAGACTACTGGAGGCTTTTCATGGTGGTATCTTTACAAGATATTGATCACATGAGCGAGATATTAAATCAAATTCCTCAAGCCCGTGATATTCATCTTGTTCTTGTTTTTGATGAACAAGAAATTAACGAAAACTCTAGCCAACTAGAATTATTGAACGACTCTTTGAAAGCATTGAGAAATGATGGCTATGAATTAGCGATGCTTATGAAAGACAAGAACCTCTTACTAGATCCAAGCGTTTATTTTAATTTCGATTATTTCGTCGCTGGTTCAATGATGATTGGCGAAATCAGAAAGAATAATCGTATTCGTTTATCTATTCACTCACTTATCGAATCTCTTCTCAAATACAATCGACCTATTATCGCCACTGATCTTGAAGGGTGGCAAGCAATAGAATTAATCATCAAATCTGGTGTTAGCATTGTCTCATCAGAAACTATTTCATCATCTAACGACATGCTTCTTCCTTTGGAAAAGAAGAAAGTCGAGAAACTCATTACCATAGACGATAGTTATCATTAAGGAGGGCTATAAAATGGGCAAAGATAATCAAATTAAAAATGATGCAATTACACGTCAAGAAGACGATTTTGCGCAGTGGTATACCGATGTCTGCCGTAAGGCAGAACTCATGGATTACTCTTCGGTAAAAGGCTTTATTATTTACCGTCCATATGGCTATGCCATTTGGGAAGAAATCCAAAATTATCTAAATAAAAGATTTAAAGAAACAGGACATCAAAATGTCTACATGCCAACAGTTATTCCTGAATCTTTATTACAAAAAGAAAAAGATCACGTTGAAGGATTTGCGCCTGAATGTTTGATTGCTGATATTGGTGGTGGCCAAAAGATTGACGATCCATTAATCATTAGACCAACAAGTGAAACCTTATTCTGCGAACATTATGCAAAAATTATCTCTTCATACCGTGATTTGCCGAAATTATATAACCAATGGTGTTCGGTGGTGCGTTGGGAAAAGACCACTCGTCCGTTCTTGAGAGGTGCAGAATTCTTGTGGCAAGAAGGCCATACAATGCATGAAACCGAAGAAGAAGCACGCACTGAAGCTTTAAAAATGTTAGAAATATATGACGATTTAGGCCGTGATATTCTTGCTGTTCCATTTACCAAAGGTAGAAAAACTGATAAAGAAAAATTCGCTGGGGCTTTAGAAACATATTCTATTGAAGCTTTAATGCCAGATGGCAAAGCCCTTCAAAGTGGTACCACTCACTATTTCGGCACTGGCTTTGCGGAAGCATTTGGAATTAAATTCCAAGGAAGAGATGGAAAATTATATAATCCTCATCAAACATCATGGGGTGTTTCTACTAGATTATTAGGCGCTATTATCATGGTTCACGGCGATGATAATGGTTTAGTTTTGCCTCCATATGTCGCACCAATTCAAGCAGTTGTCATACCAGTAGCACAACAAAAGCCAGGTGTTATTCCTGCTGCTAGGGAATTAGAAAAAATGTTAAAAGATGCTGGTGTTCGTGTGAAATTAGATGAATCTGATAAGACACCAGGTTGGAAATATTCTGAATATGAAATGAAAGGCGTGCCACTTCGTATTGAAATTGGTCCTAGAGATATTGAAGCAGGTGTCGTCACAATTGCTGTTCGCCACGATGGCCGCAAGATTACAGTGAAAAAAGAAGAAATGGTGGAAACTGTCTTACAACTCTTCAAACAAGTTCACCAAGAAATGTATCAAAAAGCTTATGCATATCTCCTTGATCACGTTACCGAAGTTACTAATATGGACGAATTTAATCAAGCGATGGAAAAAGGTGGCTATGCCAAGATGATGTGGTGCGGCGATGTGGAATGTGAAAATAAAATTAAAGAACTCACAACCGCGACAGCACGTTGTATTCCATTCAATCAAATGCCTTTTGGAGAAACTTGCCCAGTATGTAACAAAAAGGCTAAAAAGGTTGTCTTATTCGCTAAGGCTTATTAAAAATAAAAATTAGTGTTTAATTTTAATCGCCCTTTATGTTAAGATAAGGGGCGTTCACCTGGAGTAGTACCCAAGTCGGTGAAGGGGCTTCCCTGCTAAGGAAGTAGATCGGGTTAACTGGTGCAAGAGTTCGAGTCTCTTCTACTCCGCCATTTGAAAAGAACAATTCTGATACGATAAAAAGTGTCGGAATTTTTCATTTTTAGGGCATTTTGTATTAAAAATAGGAACATATTTCAAAAAGAATCGCAAAAATGAGGTTTTCTAACAAAACTTCTATTTTTTTAGAAACAAAAGGAAACGCCGAAAAACGAAAGACATAAAATCTTTTAATATGCTAATATTGTTTTATGACAAGAAAACAAAAAACAGGTTTATTTTTAGGAATTTTTATTCCTTTAGGTTTTATTGCTAATATAGGATTGTTTTATGTTTTTCTATTAATTATGTTTAATTGGCCTTATCACATACATAGACCAGCTGTTCTCAATCGAACGTCAGATATTTTCGAGGATGCAAATGGTAAAATTTATTATGTTCAAGGTGATTGGTTATATTATTTTGATGAATCTGATAACAAAACCCCTCATTTATTCGATCGAACAGATGGAAATGGGGAGTGGCTTAATCCACGTGGTTTAATTCGTGATGACAATTATTTTTATTATTTCTTTGATGATGGAAATAGAGGCGGGCAAACCAATTATTGG
>JAKSVL010000023.1 GCA_024407995.1 Bacilli bacterium
TTTGGAATAACTTTTAATACGTGGACTAGGCATAATTAATTACCTCCTTTCTGTGTTTGTGATTGATAGACTTCATGATAAATTTCGTTAGTCTTTAAGAGTTGTTCATGTGTACCGATAGCGTTAATTTGACCATTGTCTAAAACAATGATTTGATCGGCATCTTCAATGGAACTGATTCTTTGAGCGATGACAATTTTAGTCATGCTTGGTAAATCGTTCTTCAAACTATTTCTAATTAATCTATCAGTTTTGGTATCAACCGCTGATGTAGAGTCATCAAGAATTAAAATTTTTGGTTTCTTTAAAATTGCTCTAGCAATACAAAGTCTTTGTTTTTGACCACCAGAGAAATTGGCGCCACCTTGCTCAACAGCATGGTCTAAACCTTCGGCATAATGATGAATAACATCAGGGATTTGTGCAATTTCAATAGCTCTCAAGATTTCTTCATCGCTGGCATCAGGATCGCCCCATTGCATGTTGCTTCTAACTGTGCCACTGAATAAGAAATTCTTTTGCAAAACTACCGCCACAGAGTCACGTAACGTTTTCAAATCATATTCTTTAACATCATGGCCGCTGACTAAAACATGACCAGTAGTAGTGTCATATAATCTAGAAATCAAGTTAACAAGTGTACTCTTTCCGGAACCGGTTGAACCAATAATGCCAATAAATTCGCCTGATTTAATAGTGAAATCTAAATCGCTAACAGCAAATCTTTCCGCTTCTTTTTTATATTTGAAGGAGACGTGGTCGAAAATAACAGAACCATCTGCGACTTCCATGACTGGATTTTCTGGATTTTGAATTGTTGGTTCTTCATCCAAGACTTCCGCGATACGTCTGATTGATTCTAATGACAAGATGAGAGTGGTAACGACCATTGAAATCATCATAATTGCCATTAAAATTTGAATACCATAAGTTAATAAAGCGGACATTTGAGAAACAGATAAATCTTGGAAAGTATATTTATATGCTCCTGATTCAGGATCCATAACTGCGCTTGCAGTATTGAAAATCAATTCACCTGCAACAAACATGGTGATTAAGTAGACAACGTGAATAGTTGTATTCATAGCAGGTGTCATTAAGGCAACAATCTTTTCTGCTTTAATGAAATCTTTAGAAAGATTGCTAGAAGTAGTAGAGAATTTCTCATCTTCATATCCTTCTCTAACAAACGATTTTACCACGCGCATGCCCGCGACATTTTCTTGCACTGACTCGTTCATTGCATCGTAACGTTTGAACACTCTTCTAAAAATGTCCATTGCAAATTTGGCAATGATAAAGAAAATAATACCGATAGCAGGAATGGCGGCAACGAAAATCCAGGCCATATTTCCACCTGTAACGAATGCCATAACTGCTGAGAAAATAAGCATTAATGGTGCGCGAATAACGATGCGAACAACCATAGCGAATGACATTTGAGCGTTATTAACATCAGTAGTCATTCTGGTAACTAAACTAGAGGCGTGAAAGTGATCAATATTTTCAAACGAAAAACTTTCCACCTTTTTATATAAGTCATTTCTTAAATTTTTCGCGAAACCACATGATGCGAATGAAGCGAATCTGCCGCCCAAAATTCCACAGACGATGGAAAATATTGTCATGGCGATGATGATAATGAACCAAGGTACTAATTCACCAATTGATTGAACTTCTTCGATCGTATCAACAAAAAGTGACATTACAAATGGCAAAGCGCATTCAACTGCGGCTTCACCAATCATAAATAAAGGAGTGATTATCGCGAATATTTTATATTCTCTGACGCTTTTCAAGACTTTACGTATTGTTTCAAACATCTTTATTTCCTCCTTAAATTATTGACTCCAAAAAATTGTAAAGTTCAAATATGAACTTGTCAATCAAAATACACAATCATTTAAAAAGTTGTATAATGGAGTGGCTATGAAACAAAAATATGATTATCTGATTGTTGGTTCCGGTCTATTCGGGGCTGTCGTCGCATGCGAATTAAACAAAAAGGGTTATAAGGTCCTTGTTATTGAAAAAAGAAACAATGTCGCGGGCAACATTTATACCGAAAAAATTGAAGGTATCCAAGTCCATAAATACGGACCACATATCTTCCATACATCCAAAAAAGAAATATGGGATTATGTGAATCAATTCGCGAAATTTAATAACTATATCAACATGCCGATTGCCTACTACAAAGGTAAGTATTACAACATGCCGTTTAACATGAATACATTCCATCAAGTTTTTGGCGTGACAACTCCAGAAGAAGCAAGGGCGTGTATTGAAAAAGAGATAAAAGAGGCCAACATTCAAGAACCTAAAAACCTTGAAGAAAAAGCCATTTCAATGGTTGGTAGAACAATCTATGAAATGTTAGTAAAAGGCTATACACAAAAACAGTGGGGTAGACCATGCAACGAACTACCACCTTTCATCATTTCTCGTTTACCAGTTAGATATGAATATAATAACAATTACTTTAATGATACTTATCAGGGCATTCCTATCGGTGGCTTTACCCAAATCGTGGATAACATGCTCAAAGGTATTGAAGTAAGATTAGGTGTTGATTATTTAGAACATCGTGAAGAGCTAGATTCTTTAGCAAATCAAATTATATTTACTGGCGAAATTGATCGCTTCTTCAATTATTGTTATGGTGCTCTTGAGTGGCGTTCATTAAGATTTGAAGAAGAAATATTGGATCAACCAGATTATCAAGGTACTGCAGTTGTTAATTATACAGAATTTGATGTTCCATATACTCGTGTTGCTGAGCATCAATACTTTGAACCAGGTCAAAAGCATCAGAAAACTGTTATCACTAAAGAATATTCAAAGACATGGTCTGTTGGAGATGAAGCATATTACCCAATTAACGACACAAAGAACAGCGAACTTTACGCTAAATATAAATTGTTAGCAGAACAAAATCCTAAAATTCATTTTGGTGGTCGTTTAGGAACCTATTCTTACTATAACATGGACGTCGTAGTAGAGAAGGCTCTCCAACTAGTAGAGGAGCTAATCAAATAATTAACTTGCTTATATTATTTTGGCTAATATAATTTGTATCGGTTGAGAAAAGAATATGAAGTACATAACATTTACTATCCCTTGCTACAATTCGCAAGATTACATGAGACATATCATTGATAACCTAGTTGCTGTTGGTGATGATATTGAAGTTATTATCGTCAACGATGGTTCCAAAGATGATACAGGAAAAATCGCTGCTGAATATGAAGAAAAATATCCAACCATTGTTAAAGCTATTCAAAAAGAAAATGGCGGACATGGTTCTGGCGTTATGGCGGGCATCCATAATGCCACTGGTATTTTCTATAAGGTTGTTGATAGTGATGACTGGGTGGAAACTAGTGACGTTTTAGATATGTTAGCCCTTATCAAAAAACATATCGAAGAAAAACAAGACGTTGATCTTTATATTACTAATTATGTCTATGAACACGCTGTTGATAATACACAATTTGAAATGCATTATCGTAAATTTTTACCAATAGAAAAAGTATTCACTTGGGATGATATTAGTCGCATTAAATTAGAAACCGTCTTCTTAATGCACTCTTTGATGTATCGTTTAGACAAACTTAAAGAATCCAAAATGGAATTACCAAACCATACATTCTATGTTGATGATATTTATGCATTTACTCCGCTCCCATTCATGAAGAAAATTTTCTATCATGATATTGGTTTCTATCATTATTTTATTGGTAGAAGCGATCAATCTATTAACTATGGTACGATGTGTAAACGATATGAACAGCAGGTACGTGTATTTGACATCATGTTTAGATCATATCATTATCAAGAACTTAACAATCTTCCAAAGAATTTGAAAAAATATATGTGGAAATGGCTAATGATTATTCTTGGTGTTTCCGTGATGACAATTGTTGGTACCAAGGAAGATAAGAAAATGCGCAAGCAAGCCTATAAAGATTTCATGAAGGGACTCAAAGAGTTTGATAAGAAATCATATAGAAAGCTTCGTTACCGTTCCCTCGCCATCCTCATTGCCATCTTACCTGGCTACAACTTAAAATCATTTGTTTCGATTAAGATGTATGGTTCATACCAAAAGAAATTGAAACTTGGTTAGCAAAAATAAAACTCTCTTCGTCGAGAGTTTTATTTTGCTTCTTCAGTTTGTTTTTCTAATTCCGCTTTCTTTCTTTGCATAACTACCAAGCGATAACTTGCAAAGGCACAAAGTGCTAGAACAGCAAAGCCAATTAACATTTCTGCCCACATTGGTAAGATTTGTTCAACATTGGCAATTTCTTGGCCAGCCCAAGCACAATAATAATTAAATATTTCAAGATTGAAGAATAAGACAAAGACAGAACCGGAAATGAATCCGATAATAGTGAAGAATGTTTCCTTACGCCATTTGGTTAACAAAATGTTCATTATTTTAGAAACAACAACTACACCAATCAAACAACCAATTCCAAAGCAACCAATTACTCCCAATAGTGGTAAGGCATGACTAAAATCGCCTTGCAGTATAGCTTTAGCCCATGCTTCAGCGTTATCTACTAATGGGCGATAAAAACCAATAATTAAAAGGATTAATGAACCAGATAAACCGGGCACCGTTAAAGCAACTGCGGCAATGGTGCCAACAGGAATTAAAACTAAATATAGCCACCATGGTATTGGATCTTCGAATAAATTGGTGACACTAAAGCCATTTTTCCCAACGATAACGCTTAATGCACCAAGGATGATAACAAAGATAAATCCAATAGCAATCAGAACAATAGCCTTTTTAGTAATTTTTTCATTTTTGACTTCGTCGGTTATGCCAGGGAATGAGCCAATTAAAAAACCTGCAAATAAGCACATCAAGACAAACATTAAATACTTAAATGCTAAGTGGAATAAAACGATACAAATGCCAACTGCTAAGATAACCCCAAGAAGAATTGGAATTAAAACAGCAATAGCCCAGCCAAATTTCTTTCTGAAATTATTAACGGCATTGATGATATCTTCATAGACTCTAAATATTACCGCGATGGCAGCACCAGAGACACCAGGGATTGCGGCACCTGTACCAATTGCCATGCCGGCAACAAATCTTCTAAACCATTCTTTAACTTTCATATAAACAAGAGTATACAGGACTTATTTTATAAAATAAATATCCTTTTATTTATATAGTTGTTATAATTATCGCACAAGATTTATGAAATTATTTGTTGGTTTAGGCAATCCTGGCAAAAAGTACGAAGGTACTCGTCACAACATGGGATTCATGGCAATTGATCTTTTAGCGGATCAAGCACAAATCGATGTTGATAAAGAAGTTTTTCATGGTTTAATGGGCCGTGGAAAGATTTTTAACGAGGACGTGATATTGTTTAAGCCTACTACATTCATGAATCTTTCCGGAACAGCAGTACAGGAAGTCGTTCATTATTTTAAGATTGATCTTGCTGATGTTGTTGTGATTTATGATGACATGGCTTTAGAACCAGGTAAGATTAGACTTCGTAAAGAAGGTTCTTCTGGTGGTCATAAAGGCATGCAAAACATTATTGATTGTTTATCAAGCGACCAAATTAAACGTATTAGAATCGGTATTGGTGAGCCAGGGGAATGGGATAATGTTGACTTTGTCCTTTCTAAACCATTAAAAGAAGAACAACCTTTAATTGATGAAGCAATCGCAAACGCTGTTAGAGCGTTAAAGGAGATGCTGAAGTCTGATTTTGATCGGGCGATGAACAATTACAACTGAGAGGTAGATATTTGAACCTTTTTGAAAAACTCAAATCTAATAACGTGACCCCCCTCCTCGAAAGAAAAAAGGGGCATTTTGTCGTTGATGATAATAACGGAATAGCCTTATTAGTTGCATCGAATTATCGTATTAACAAAGGTTCATATCTATTAGTAGCCTCCAATTTATTTAAAGCACAAAAGTTATATTCGTCTCTCGTTTCATTTTTGTCTAATGATGATGTTTTATTATTCCCTAGTGATGAACTTATTCGCGCCGAAACCATCGCGCAGTCAAAAGAAATGTCTGCGCATCGCCTATATGTTTTAAACGAAATTCTAAATAGAAAAAACGTTATTGTTGTTGCCAATTTATCTAGCGCGCTTCGCTATTTACCAAAGCCATCTTTATTCAAAGAACAAACATTTACCCTTAAAGTGGGTGGTCATTACAACATTTTGGAAATTAAAAAGAAATTGATTTCCGATGGTTATTCTCTAGTGAACAAAATTGATCAGTCATTACAATTTGCCATTAGAGGCGATGTTTTAGATATTTATTCAGTCAATAATGAAAATCCTGTTCGTATTGAATTCTTTGACAATGAAGTAGAAAGTATTAGATATTTTGATATTGCAAAACAGACATCAATTAACAAAATTGATAAAGTTACCATTTTACCAGCGACTGATATTTTATTATCTGATCAAGAAAAAGCATCGGGTAGTGAGAAACTATATGCTGCTTTAGAAAAAGAGCAGGATGTTCTTTCGTATAGTGATTTTGAAAGATTAAGGGACACCGTGGATGAGTTATCTTTCCAAATTGGTGAAGGAGTTATCGATGAGAAACTATACAAGTACTATGGTTTTTTCACCGAAAATCATTATTCAATTTTTGATTATTGTGAGGATTTTATTAAGATTTTGGTAGATTTACCTGCTATCAATAGTTCTTTTAATATTTTGCAAAATGATTCTCATGCATATTTAAGCGAACTTTATGAAAATGGCAAAGCGTTACCGCGCTTAGAAATATATCAAGATTTAAATCGCGTTGTAGATGAAAAGAACTGCGTGGCAACCTCTTCGTTTATTGATTCATCATCTGCAATTACTTATCCGATTAAGAATGTTCCATTCCAGGCAAGCAAGGCAAATGACGCTATAAACATTATTCAATCCTATTTAAATGATTCATATCAGGTTATTTTGGCCTTAAATAATAAAGAACATATTTTTGCGATTGAACAATTATTGGATTTCCAAAATATCAAATATCAAATAGTGGATGAATTTAATTTACCTAAAGCCAATCATGTTGGTATTTCTTTAATTAATCTCAATAGTGGCTTTGTGCTAACCGATGAGAAAATAGTGTATCTCACTAGCACAGAGCTCTTTAATGAAAAAGTTAGAACTGCGCGTTTTGATAATCGCTTCAAAGAGGCTACGATTTTAAGAAGTTATGAAGAATTAGAACCAGGTGATTATGTTGTTCATGAATATCAAGGTATTGGTCAATTTATTGCCTTGCAAACACTTGAAGTTGAAGGTGTACATAAAGATTATTTAAAAATAGCTTATTGGGGTAATGAATTCTTGTATGTCCCTTTAGCACAGTTCCAATTAGTTAGAAAATATCTCGGTAAAGAAGGAATGACTCCACGTCTTAGCCATCTCCACAGCAAGGATTGGGAAAACACTAAGAAAAAAGTCAAAGCAAGAGTTAATGATTTAGCAGAACGCTTGATGCAATTATATGTGGAAAGAAGTAAGGTTAAAGGTTTTGCTTTCCAAGAAGACGATGAGTTCCAAGAAGCGTTTGAGAATGAATTTGAATATCCATTAACTAAAGATCAACAAAGAGCGTTGGATGAAATTAAACGCGATATGGAATCATCTAGCCCAATGGATAGACTCCTATGTGGCGATGTTGGATTTGGCAAAACTGAAGTAGCTTTTCGAGCGGCTTTTAAAGCTATACTTTCCGGTAAACAAGTCGCTATTCTTTGTCCAACTACGTTATTAGCAAGACAACATTATGAATTAGCGCTTAAACGTTTTGCGAACTTCGATGTGAATATCGCAGTCTTTTCTCGTTTAATTACTCCTAAAGAACAAAAGAAATTCATGACGATGATTGAAGAGGGGAAAGCCCACTTAATTATAGGCACGCATCGCTTACTTTCTAAAAATATACATTTTAAAGAACTTGGTTTATTAATCGTTGACGAAGAACAAAGATTTGGTGTTGAACAGAAAGAAAGAATTAAAGAATTAAAAAATAACGTCGATGTTTTAACCATGTCTGCTACTCCAATTCCAAGAACATTGCAAATATCTTTAATTGGGGTGCGTAGCATGTCAAAAATTGATACTCCTCCACAAGATAGAATGCCAATTCAAACATACGTTACACCTTTTAAAATGGAAGTCGTTAAAGAACTTATTGAAAGAGAACTAGGAAGAAATGGACAAGCTTTCTTCTTACACAATAACGTTACAACTTTATATAACAGGGTCGCTACTTTGCAAAAAATGATGCCTAATGTTACCTTTGGCGTGGCACACGGAAAGATGGATCGTGATGATATAGAAGACGTGATGATGCGCTTCTATGACGGGTCAATTGATGTGCTTGTTTCTACTTCTATTATTGAAAACGGCATTGATGTGCCAAACGCTAATATGATTATTGTGGAAGATAGTGAAAACTATGGTCTTTCCCAACTATATCAAATCAAAGGACGTGTCGGGCGTTCTAATCGTATTGCTTATGCTTATTTAATGTATAGTGAATATAAAGTATTAAATGAAAAAGCACAAAAAAGATTAAAAGCTTTGCAAGATTTTACTGAGCTTGGTAGTGGTTATAAAATTGCCCAAAGAGACTTAATGATTAGGGGTGCTGGTGATATTCTTGGTCCTGAACAAGCAGGTTTCATTGATTCAATTGGACTAGATATGTATATCAAATTGCTGAATGAATCAATTAAAGAAAAAATGGAAGGTGTTGAAAAAGAAGAGGAAGAAAAAGTTGAATTCAATCCTACTCTTCATATCGATGCCTACATTCCAAATACCTACGCCAAAGAAGGCGATAAGATAGAACTCTATCAAGATATCTTACACGCTCCGTCAACAGAGGATCTTTTGATAATTAAAGAAAAAACAAGAGATGTTTATGGCCGTCTTCCTGAAGAAGTTGAAGCATTGTTTAAGAAACGCAACATTGATTTATTGATTAGAGACGCTCATGTTTTGAAGCTAGAAGAAAAGAATAAATATGTAGAAATTCTTCTTGGCGATGAGTATATAAACATCAAAGGAATTGGCAATATTTTATTTGAAGCATTAATTCCATTTTTGGCTTTTGTAAAAATAAGTTATGCTAATAATGTTTTTAAGATTATGCTTTCAAAGAGAAATGATTGGATTTCTGACTTAGAAAGTATACTTAGTAGTTTGTTAGAAATTCAAAAGCATTTTGCAATTAAGGAAATTGTATAATATGAGACTTGATGTTGTTTTAAAGCAATCTGGATTAATAAAAAGAAGAACTGTCGCGAAAGAATTAGCAGACCGTGGTCGCATTTTGATTAATAATCGCGCTGCTAAACCTGCTAGCGAAGTTAAAACAGGTGATATTTTAGAATTGCATTTAGGTAATCGTGTCTTAGTGGTGGAAATTAGTTTTGAAGAAAGATTCAAACGCGAGTTTCCTGTTTATAAAGAAGTCTTAACAAAGAAGGTGAATAGCGATGCTTAATCTAGATAAAAATAAAAGATACCTTCTAGCGTGTTCATTTGGACCAGATTCAATGGCCTTGTTTGATATGCTCTTAAAAGAAGGTTATAAATTTGCGGTAGCACATGTAAATTATCATTTAAGAAAAGAATCAGATGATGAAGAGATTGAATTGCGTAATTTTTGCTTAATTCATGGAGTGGGTATTTTTGTTAAAAACGTCAAAGAAAACCTTGGTGAAAATAATTTAGAAGCAAAGTGCCGCGATATCCGCTATAACTTCTTTATTGATATTGTTAAAAGCAATGGCTTTGATGCTCTGCTAGTAGCCCATCAAGAAGACGATTTGATTGAGACATATCTTATGCAAAAGAAGCGCAAAAACCTAGTGAATTACTTTGGAATTAAAGAGATTTCATATTTTACTGATGTAGAAATCATTAGGCCACTTCTTAAATACCGCAAGAAAGAATTGTTGATTTATTGTCGTATGTTTGGCGTGCCTTACGCTATCGATAAAACCAATCTAGAAGATCATTTTTTAAGGAATCAAATCAGACATCAAATTGTTGAACCAATGTCGTCAGAAGATAGAAATAAAATCCTTAATGAAATTAATGACGAAAACAAAAAACTTGCTGAGATTTTTGATAATATTTCTAAAATTAATGCCCATAGCGTTGCTGAATATAATAGGTTAAATGATAATGAATTTTTATACGCTATTGTTGCGCTTGGAAGACAAATTAAAAGTGATTTCTCCATTTCGAAAGAACAAGGCAGTGAATTAAGAAAAGTTCTCCTTTCAGATAAACCAAATATTTCTTTAACAGTAGATGAATTAGTTTTCTTAAAAGAATATGATCAGCTTTCTATTAAAGAAGATGTTGAATCGTGTGATTATGAATATATTTTAGAAAAACCTAATTTATTAGATACCCCTTATTTCTTTTTAGATTTTAGTGGTGATACTTCCAGCAGAAATGTATCTTTAGAAGACTATCCTTTAACCATTAGAAACGTTAGGTCAAATGATGCTTATCAAATCAAAGATTACAAAAAAGAATTAAGAAGATTATTTATCGACTGGAAAATGCCAATTTCCATTAGGAACCGTTGGCCTGTTATCGTGAATAAAGATGGCGTAATTGTTTATGTTCCTCGCTATCAAAAGGATTTTGTTAAGCCTGAAGATTGCGACTTTTACGTTAAATATTAAAAATATATTTAAATTTTTATTGATTGAATGGTGCTTTTGTTAATCATTAGTGCATTTTTCTTTTTTATATAAAGAAATTTTATTATAATAATCGTGAATGATTAGGAGGTAACTTATGAACGATGAAAACAATAAGCCAAGAGCAGGCGTATCACGTAGTTTTATTTTTTCCATTTTTCTTGTTTTAGGTATCATAGCCCTCGTTGCGTACTTTATCTTTTCTAATTCTGGCTCAACCTCAACGATGACAGTATCTGATTTTGTCAATCACTTATACCTTGGCGAAATTAAAGATATGCAATTGGTTAGTGCACAAACACAAGTAGCAATTCATGGTCGCTATATTAAGACTGATTCACTAGGAAATAAGAACTATGTATCTTATTCTTTAAATATTGACACTCGTGAATTTGAAACACAAACAAATTGGTACATCGATATCAATGGAGATGGCGCCATTGATGATAAAGATGTATGTTCCGTTGTGGATGTCATTAGATATGCTGATAAAGAATATTCAAATAGAACAGAAGATCCATTAGTCATTAAAAATGCTCAAAATCCATATGAAACAAGCTGGTGGGATCAATGGGGTCCAACAATTGTTGTTACTGGTGTCTCTGCCCTTATCATGATTTTCTTGTTATCAAGAATGTCATCAGCAGTTAATTCTTCAAATAGACAAGCGATGGATTTCAACCGCTCAAGAGCAAAGAAAATCAATACTAGTAAAGTCAAATTTGACGATGTTGCTGGTGCTGATGAAGAAAAAGCTGAAATGCAAGAACTTGTTTACTACTTAAAGGATCCAAGAAAATTCACCAAATTTGGTGCCAAATTACCAAAAGGTGTTCTTTTGGTGGGCCCTCCAGGATGTGGCAAAACATTATTAGCTAAAGCTGTAGCAGGTGAAGCTGGTGTTCCATTTTTCTCTATTTCAGGTTCCGACTTTGTCGAAATGTTCGTCGGTGTCGGTGCCGGTCGTGTGAGAGATATGTTTAAAATTGCCAAAGAAAACGCCCCATGTCTCGTCTTTATCGATGAAATCGATGCTGTTGGTAGACAAAGAGGTGCTGGTTTAGGTGGTGGCAACGATGAACGTGAACAAACACTTAACCAATTATTAGTCGAAATGGATGGCTTCAATGATAATTCAGGTATTATTGTTATTGCTGCCACAAACAGAGACGATGTCTTAGATCCAGCTCTTTTAAGAGCAGGTCGTTTCGATAGAAAAATTACAGTCTCATTACCAGATAAGAAAGGTAGAGAAGCAATTTTCAAAGTACACGCTCGTAATAAATTCTTAGAAGATGGCGTTAATTTTGAAAACCTCGCTCGTCGTACAGTTGGTTTCTCTGGTGCGGATATTGAAAACATCATGAACGAAGCTGCTATTTTAGCAGTTCGTGCTAATAGAGAAAAAATCACTATCGATGATATTGATGAAGCAATTGATAGACGTATTGCAGGTCCTGCAAAATCATCACGTTCCTTATCTATGCATGAAAAAGAAATGACAGCCTACCATGAAGCGGGTCATGCCATTATTGGATTAAAATATCCAAATTCCAACAAAGTACAAAAGATTACCATTATTCCTCGTGGGAACTATGGTGGTTATGTTCTTTCTACTCCTGAAGACGATAAATTCACCAGTTCCAAGAAAGAATTAATCGCTCAAATCGTTGGATATATGGGCGGACGTGCATCTGAAGAAGTCTTCTGTGATGATATTTCTAATGGTGCTTCAAATGACATTCAAGTCGCTACATCTATTGCCCGTGCGATGGTGTGTGAGTGGGGTATGTCTGATTTAGGCCCAATTCAATATGAAAGAGATACAGGCAGTGTTTTCTTAGGAAGAGACTATACCAATACACAAAAGAATTTCTCCATTGAAACCGCTACTAAGATTGATAATGAAATACGTAAAATTATCGACTTTGCTCATAAAGAAGCAACCCGTGTAATCAATGAAAACAAAGATGATGTCATTCTTCTTGCGAAGACATTGATAGAGCATGAACAAATCACCGCAGAAGAAATTGATTACTTAATGGAACATCGTCACTTAAAGCGTGATGAAAATAAGTTGGAAGCTGAGACACAACCTGAAGTAAAAGAAGAACCAGTTACTTCGGTAACTCCTGAAGCTCCAGCTGAAGAAAATAAATAACTATTTTGGGAAGGCGAAATCCTTCCTTTTTGTATGTGGAAATTAGGCAATATTGAAATCAAAGGAAAAGTCGTTCTTGCTCCAATGGCAGGAATAACGAGTGCAGGTTATAGAAAATACCTCAATTCTTTTGGTGTGGACATTTGTGTTTCCGAGATGGTTTCTGATATGGGCTTGATTTATCAAAATAAAGAAACTGAAAGCTACGTAATTTACGAAAATGACCAGACAATTACAGGCGTTCAATTATTTGGATCAAGCCCTGAAAACCTTGCGAAAGCCGCTACTATTGCCACTAATTTGAACCAGAATATTGATTTTTTTGATATTAATATGGGTTGCCCAGTTCCTAAAGTGACCAAGACTGGCGCAGGTTCTTCTATAATGCTTAAGCCCAAACTTGCAGGCGATATTGTTCGCGCAATAAAACAGGTTACTGATAAGCCTGTAGCTGCTAAAATCAGATTAGGCTATAATGAGGTTAACTTCAAAGAAGTCATAAAAGAACTAGAATCAGCAGGAGTGGACGCTATCGCAATCCACGCTAGAACAAGAAAAGAACTTTATTCTGGTGAACCACATTATGAATTAATTAAAGGCCTTAGAAACACAATGAAGGTCCCTCTCATTGTTTCTGGAAATATCTATACACTAGATGACGCAATTAACGCTTTGAATATCACAGGAGCAGATGCTGTGATGGTGGCAAGAGGAGGCATGGGAAATCCATTCTTAATCAAGCAAATACAGCATTATTTTGAGACGGGTGAACGTTTAGAAAACCCATCATTCTTGGAACAATGTGAATATTGCTTAGAACTCGCTAAGAGCATAATCGAAGAAAAAGGCGAATTAACGGCAATGCGTATCTATCGAGGGATCGCACCTAAATTCTTCTCAGGTTTTGCTAATTCAAAAACACTAAGAACTGTTTTAGCGACATCGCTTACAACCTATCAATCACTAGTCAATATATTGAACGAATTTAAAGAAGAATACCTTAAAGTTTAATTTTGACTTTTTTGAGTCAAAAAACTCGTATAT
>JAKSVL010000024.1 GCA_024407995.1 Bacilli bacterium
TTCCGGCGGGCCCTTGAATTGAGGAAATCCCCGATCAACATATTCTGCACCTTCATTAACAGGGTTAGTGTCATCAAATCTTAAATTGGTGTGGCCACCAAAAGCTTTAGCAAGTTCAAAGTCATTGATGATTGCCCTAGCGTGACCAATATGTAAATAAGCATTTGGTTCAGGTGGGAATCTGGTGACAATTTGTTTTACACGACCTTCTTCGAGGTCCTTTTCCATAATCGTTTTGATAAAGTTACTAATTTCTTCCATAAAAATGTCCTTGAAACAATCTACATTATACGAGATATATTTCAATTAAAAAGTATTTTTAAGCAAAAAACAAAAAAGGCTCGGACGAACCAAGCCTTCTAAAAGCGTTTTACATTCTAGTAAAACAATATATTTACTCCATGGTATTGGTTAATTTTGTCATCATGAGTCAACAAAACCATATTATTTGCTTTTGCAACAGCTAAAAGAAGATGATCAAAAGGATCTTTATGGATGCCTTGATTAATTATTTCTCCTAATGAAGTAATATGAGATTGTTCAATAGGAAGGACCACAAAATCTGCTTTGTCATTAATGACTTTTGAAATTTCTTCAGAAGAATATGGCATGGCCTCTGGATGAACGGAATGTTTGATTTCTATTTCCCAAAGCGATGCAACAGAAACATATATTTCGTTACTTGGATTCTTGATCAACTCACGCACACCGGCAAGTTTTTCGTCATCAAGCAACGACCACAATAAAGAATGAGTATCAAGCAATAACTTCATATATTAATATCCAAACAATGATGGTAAATCATCTTCAAATTTAAGAATAAAAGGCTTCTTTTCTAAATACCCAACGCCTGCACCTAAGCGAACCTTATCTTTTTTATTTTTAAAGAGGGTGAGCCTTGCAACTTCCTTGTCATAGCGTGTGATAATGATTTCTTCTTCTTTACCTTGTTCTAGCATTTCAACATATTTGGAAAGATTTGTCTTGGCCTCGTAAATATTAACCGTACGCATAGTAAGTCCTTTCTAGTCTAGTTGCCTAGACCATTTTTATTGTAAGACAATCTTACACCAATATCAACGAAATCAATTATGCTTTGCAGCATTTTCATTTTTAATTAGCCAAGTACCATATGCTAAAGCAGGTGTTTTAACACCATTATTCAATGTGAATTCTTTCATAAATAAAAAACCTCTATGCTTATTTTGGTACAGAGGGTCAATGATTAAAAGTTATAAACTCTTGAACAATGGTACAGAGCTTACTAGATCGCTTTCTTGTTTAACTTCCAAGACGACATATGCGTTATGGGATTCCGCGAGTGACTTATACCATTTGAGATCTAAGATGCCTTCTCCTAACGAGAGGTGACACATTGTTCTATTTTTTGCATCGTGGATATGAAATTCATCAAGAGGTAAGTGAAGAGTATTTACTATATCCTTAACTATATAATTACTTAAATAGTCATGACCAATGTCGTAGCAGAATCTAAAACCCGCTTCAAAAAGGTCTTTATATGTCTTTTTCATGAAATATGGAATGTTATCGGTATTTTCTACAACCATATTGATGCCATATTTATGACAAATGTCTTCTGCTTTTTGAAGATTAGTTATTAAGCGTTTGATATATTGATCATATTCTTTTTCGTAAACATAGTTTTTATAGCCAGCGATAGTTACTACTGGACCAGGAATAAGGTGAACATTAATTTGTTTAACAAAACCTTCTCCTAATGAAGCATATTTATCAAGAAGCACTGTATATGCTCTAGCGACTTCAGGATATGTCGCAAAATCAGCTTCATCATAGAAATGTAAAGTGATGCCTACATCATATTCTTTAGCGAGGTTCTTTATTGCATCACTAAAAAGACCTTCACGACATGACGCAAAATTCAAGTTGAATTCAATGAAATCCAAACCTAACTTTTTGGCCAAGATAAAATTATCTTCTAAATTATCATATTCAAAAAGTTGAGGCATGCCGATTTTCATATTAGATTACTCTGACTTTAATGACGCTTTCGAGATTAGCGATTTCATTAACATGGGTTTCACCATCAACATCAAAGACAGAATAAGCGTATTCTCCTCTAGATTTGTTGATGAAATTAACGATGTTACTATTGGAACTAGAAATGAGTGTGGTTATTTTACTAATGATACCTGGGATGTTCTTGTGAAGAACACAAACTCTATTTTCACTTTCTTTAGGGCCACATGAAACATCTGGATAGTTAACAGAATGGGTAATACTACCATTTTCTAGGTATTGTTTTAATTCATCAATGGCCATGAAAGCACAGTTATCTTCTGCTTCTTCAGTGGATGCCCCTAAATGAGGAATGACTAATGTATTAGGCATATTGACTACTCTTGGATTAGCAAAATCAGTCACATATTTACGGACTTTGCCTTCTTTTAATGCTTCTAACAAATCGTCTTCGTTGACAAGAGTATCTCTTGCAAAGTTAAGAAGAACTGTATTATTGAAATCTTTGAATAATTTAGCATTTAACATGCCTTTAGTACTATCGAGTAATGGGACATGGATTGTCACATAGTCCGCGCCTTGGATAGCGTCTTCGATTTTTTCTACATATTGTACGCTTTTTGATAATTTAACAGCGTTATTAACAGTGAGATATGGGTCATAGCCTTTAACGTTCATGCCTAAATGAACACAGGCATTCGCTACCATTAAGCCAATAGCGCCTAAGCCAATTACTGCAATGGTTTTTCCTAGTATTTCATGCCCTGCAAATTGGCTCTTAGCCTTTTCTGCGGTTTTAGCGATATCAACATCATCTTTATTACTATTGACCCATGCACTACCACCAACAACATCACGGCTACCTAAAAATAAGCCACATAATACGAGTTCTTTTACAGCGTTAGCGTTAGCGCCTGGTGTATTGAACACTACCACGCCTTTATTAGCGTAGTCCATAAATGGAATGTTATTTACACCTGCTCCTGCTCTAGCAACAGCAAGGATATTATCTCCTAATGTCATTTCATGCATGGCTTGGCTTCTAACCAAGATACTATCAGCGGCATTGATATCATCAACGATGATATCTGGGGCTTTTAGACCTTTAAGTGCCACTGGAGATATTTTATTTAAACAATAAGCTTTCATATTATAGGTTTTCCTCTTCAAATTTTTTCATGAAGTTCACTAAGGCAATCACGCCTTCTTTTGGCATGGCGTTATAGATTGACGCTCTCATACCGCCAACAGAACGATGACCTTTGAGGTTTTCTAAACCAACTTTCTTAGCCTCGGCGATGAATTTAGCTTCTAATTCTTCTTTTTTGCTAGGATCAGTAATTGTATTTGGATTAACGATAAAGGCAATATTCATTAAGGAACGTGAATCTTTTCTAGCGGTGCCTAAGAATAATTTAGAATTATCTAAATAGTCATACAAGATTTTGGCCTTTTCGATATTTTTCTTTTGCATAGCGACAAGACCACCATTGTTGAGTAAATATTTAAAGACTAATCCACAGACATAGATACACCAACAGTTAGGGGTGTTGTATATCGAATTAGCGTCACTATGGACTTTGTATTTAAGCATGGTTGGAGTATTTGGAAGAACTTCATCACTAATCAAATCTTCTCTAACGATGACAACAACCATACCAGCAGGACCAACATTCTTTTGGACACCAGCGAAAATTAAACCATATTTTGTAACATCAATCGGTTCTGATAAGAAACAAGATGATTGGTCAGCGACTAAGATTTTACCTTTGGTATTTGGTAGTTGTGAAAACTTTGTACCATAGATAGTGTTATTTTCACAAATATAGACATAGTCCATATCGTCAGTAATTGGTAAATCACTGCAATCTGGAATATAGGAGAATGTTTTATCTTTGGAACTCGCTAATAAGACAGCATCACCAAAATTACTAGCCTCTTCATAAGCTTTCTTTGCCCATTGGCCTGTCACAATATAACCGGCTTTCTTATTCTTCATGAGATTCATTGGTACCATCGCAAATTGTTGGGAACCACCACCTTGAAGGAACAAGACCTTGTAGTTATCAGGAATGTTCATCAACGCTCTTAAATCTTTCTCTGCTTCTTGAATGATGTTATCAAACATTTTTGAACGATGTGACATCTCCATAACAGACATACCACAGCCTTGATAATCAAGCATTTCATTAGCAGCTTGTTTTAATACTTCTTCAGGCAAAACAGCAGGACCTGCTGAGAAATTATATACTCTACCCATAATAGTTGACCTCTATAATTCAAAATTATATATGCTTTGCTGTTACGGTCAAATAAAAAGTATCCCAAATTTCTATTGGGATACCTTTATATTAATGTAATTTACTATTTTGCTGGGGTAACGTGATCAAAGACGCAGATAGTTGCGACGTTGAATTTATCAGAGTTGATACCCGCTACTTTAATAGTATGAGAGCCGGCGGAAAGGTTATATTTGCCTAAGAGATTGAACATATATCCAGTTCTGCTATTTTGTTGAGTCTTACCAAAGCCTGCTTTGAAGTAAGTCTTATCAACGATTGTTTGGTTAGCACCATCGATTTCTAAAGAAATACCGCTTGCTAATTTCTTGCTGGAAGAAGAATCGGTTGAACCAAGATAGATAACGACATCTTTTTCACCAGCAGTTGCATCGAATGTGTAGGAAACATCTTTGCCGTTTGTGATTTCGTAATATGTAACTGGATCTTTATAATCGGAACCAGATTTCTTTGTGCCTGTTGAAGTTAATTCATCACCAATACCGATGTTTGCTTCTGGGAATTCAGCTTTTTCGCCTTCAGTCATGATATCGATAACTTTGTTAAGTGTTTCTGCTGGAACACCAATTGATAATAAGGCATTGTATGTTTGTTCTTGATAGTTGTTGCCTGGCATCGCTAAGATTTCGTCGATGTATTTGGCTGGATCATCACCATTTGGATCGCTTGGTTTGTTTGGATAACGTTGGCCATCGATTGGAGCGAAGTTGGAGAAGCAATAATCTTGGAAAACTTCGTTGAATGGAATGCCAAGTAAGCCACCAATCATCATACCGGTGATACCAGTTCTATCGGTACCAATACGGCAGTGATAGAACACTGGGTAGTTATCTTCATCTGCTAAGGTGTCCATAACTTGTCTAATTCTTTCAGCGTTTCTTGCTAAGTTTGAATATGGGGTTGCACCATAATCCATGAAAGCGTTCACGACTTTAACGCCAGATAAGTTAACGTTATTGCTTGTACCATTAGCGACGTTAATTTCTGTTTTAACTTTTAATTGTTCAGTGAGAATCTTTTTGCATTCAGCATCGACATCTGAACGATTGTCGAATTTGTTACCACCAGTACGGTAAATCAAACCTTGTTTAATTTTGCCACCGGCATAAGTTGTTCTTCCACCCATATCTCTGACGTTTGGCATATTGCCAACGTATAAGTTACGTGGAGCTTGTGTAGTTACTTTGAAGATTTCAATATCAGATTCTGCTTGACTACCATCATCTAAGTTAGCAATAACTTTGAAATAGTTCTTGCCTAAATAGGCATTGTAGAAGCTGATTGTGTTAGCGGTTGTACCGTCAACAGTATAGCCATCGGATAAATCTTGTTCTTGGCCAAATACTAATTGGAATTTTGTTACGTTCTTACCACTTGGAGCATCAAAATCCCAAGAAATTGTGACTTTGTTTGGCTTACTAGCATCAGTATTACCATTAGCGTTACATGATGACAAATCACTAGCGGTAATTGTGTAGTATTCTTTGCCTAAATTTAAATATTTGTTTTGATCAGCAGTATGGATGTCTTGTTCAACACCAATTTGTGCAGCATCAAAAGTAAAATCACCAGAGACAACATCACCTTCACTAGGTAATGATGATTCTTGTTCTTTTTCTGATGAGTTTCCAGTTTGTTCACTTGAATTGCCTTGTTGGCTATTTGAAGACACAAAACCGCATCCTGTTAATAAGCCCATAGCTAATACAAATGAAAGGAGTTTAATTGTTTTTTTCATATTGAACCTCTCTTTTTGTGAGCTTCTTCCACTAAAAAGGAATGATATTTATACCTATGGAATTTGAAGCGACATAATAAATATACACGCGTATAAAAATATTTGCACTAACTTATTTGCGTTTGTTTTCTTAAAAAAATAAAAACTTGGATTGTTCCAAGTCTTATTCTTCATAGAAACAAACTGAATCGCGTTCAACTTTTGCGGTATATAATGCGGTATCTGCGCGGTTGATGAGGCTGTTATATGAGATGTTATCTTCTGCTAGAGCCACACCAAGACTGATTTTAAATGAGAGAGATACTTTGTCTAAAGTCACAACGTGTTGTTTGACTTTTTCCCTTAAGGCATTAGCCCTATTAAGGATTTCTTCTTTATTTGTTTTATCGAAATAAATTAAGAATTCTTCTCCACCATATCTAACACAATATGAACCTTCGATATCAGCGAGGAATTCTTTAATTATTTCACCAAGATCGGATAAGCATTTGTCACCCACTAAATGGCCATATGTATCATTAACGTTTTTGAAACGGTCAATGTCAAACAAGATAATACCAGTTGGATTGTCACCAGTATTTAATCTGGTATCGATTAATTGAGTCAAATAACGACGATTGTATTGTTTTGTTAAATCATCGATAACCGCTTGAGTTTCAAGTGTTTTGTTAAGATTAATAACTTTCTTTTCAAGGTCTGTAGAAGTCATACGCCTATAGAAGTTAAATGTATTGCCTAAAATTGAAAGCATACAAACTGACAAAACGTTAATAACTGTACCTGGGCTGAAGAAGTTGTTATCACAATTTGGATTAATATTAAGCGCTAAAACAATAGTCATAACTATGCTAACAGAAATGATGTTGAGTGCACTAATCCAAGGAATTAAACAAATGATGTACGCTACACCAATTGTGGAATAAGCATAAACAGTTAAATTAATACCATGGTCATATGAATCGCCAATAGAAATAAGAGCGCCCCAAATTAACACCGCCACCATCACTAAGCTACAAACAACAAAGTATGGCAATGTCTTTTCTTTCTTGCGTAAAGCCTTTAAAACAAAAACGGCAACCACAGAAGAAACTAACAAGAAAATATAAGCGACTCGATAGATGATATCTTCCGGGCTATCCCAAGCAAATTTCGTTTGGATGAGATTAAACATCAACATCCCAAGCTGGCAAAGAGCAATAATGCAAAGAACAACACAATAAGGAATATGGTCACTTTCCATAATTCTTCTTCTGTTGAACTCATCGTTCTTAAAACCGTTTTTTGATAAAAAATATCTTGAGAAAAATCCTTTTGCGTTCATGGCTTTTAGCATACTCTTTTACTAAAACAAGTAAAGCGTTTTATATCCTTAATTCTTTTACTATTATAATACATTTAAAAATGTATAAATGCTACTTATTTGCGTATTCCTTAATTAAATCTTCTGCGATAGCATTCAACTTTTCAATTGTGTTGATGATGTCTTCAGTTGTTGTATTACCATTGATTAAGCAAACTCTACAGCAAGTATTGCCTCTAAGTGTGGTTGTCAAAATGTATGAATAACCATCTTCGTTGATGATTTCTGATACTTTATGAGTGATTTCGTTATAGTACTTAGGATCGACGTTTTTAGGCGCTAATCTCCAGTTAACCGCAGCACATTTTGATGGGGCCATAATTTCCCAATAATCTTTTTTATTTAATTCTTTAATCATTGTGCTGGCGTTATAGAAGGAATAATCAATAACATCTGCTAATTTGTCGGTGCCTAAACATTGGAGAGTGAACCAAAGTTTTATGGCGCGGAACGGACGGGACATTTCTACGCCTTTATCCCAACCATCAATATGCCCAGCTTCATGAACATCTGCTAAATATTCTGGGTGTTCGATGAAAGCATCAATCCATTGGTCTTTATCTTTCGCTAGAATGGCTGAGGAGGCATAACCTTGAAGTGCCCATTTGTGTGTATCCCAAGAGAATGAATCAGCTTCTTCAATGCCTTTACCAAGGTTTTTGTAAATGTCCGAGAAGAAGATAGAACCACCATAAGCACCGTCCACGTGTAGCCACATATCATACTTTTTGGCAATTTTTGCTAATTCAGGAATTGGGTCGATTGAACCGGTATTAGTTGTGCCACAGGTGGCCGCAATTAAGAATGGTCTTTGGCCGTTTTCAATATCCTTTTTAATCATTTCTTCAAGTTCTGCTGGTTCAAGTTCGAATTTTTCATTAGTAGGAAGAATACGAATTTGATCTGGTCTTAAGCCCATCATTCTCATCGCTTTTTTAACGGAAGTATGCGCTTGGTCGGAAGTATACGCCACTGCGATAGGAAGATCTCTATTGCCATGGAGTTTGTTTTCTCTAGCGGCAATCATACCGGTTAAGTTAGATAAAGAACCACCAGAAGTGAAACAGCCAGTGGCTTTCTTTGGGTCATACCCCACTCTTTCAGCCATATATGCAATAATTTTTTCTTCAATAACATTAGCAGCAGGGGCAAATGAATAACCTGCAACATTGATGTTATAAATATCTGCTAATATAGAACCCATTAAAGAATATGGAGAAATGGAAGTACAAACTAAAGACAAATAACGAGGGTGTTGCAATAATGCTTGGTTTTTAAAGATATGTTCCACTGCTTCATCGGCAACTTCTCTAAAATCTCTACCCACTCTTGGTATTTCAATACCTTCAACATATTTTGCATCTTCGCCATGGCCTAAACCATTGAGCTTTTCATCTCTAATATTGGCGTTTTTCTCAATGTATCTTTCGAGATATTTTGAAATCTCTTTAATTTCTTCTTTTTTTACTTGATCCATTTCAAGATCAAATTTTTTTCTATCTAACATAATTTAACCTCCAAACACAAATTTGCTATTTTGGCGGATTGAAAACCATGAGCAACTTGGTGCAATATTTTCTTTCAAAAATCACAAATTTGGAATGATAATATCATTATGAGTAAAATTTTTAAGAATTTCAAACATTTGATTAAGAGTATTCCACTATATGGCTGGATTATTGGTGTCGTCCTTTTCGCGCTTCAATACGGAATGTATCGATTAGCGATTGTTTTATCTGAATGGACACATACAATTGACTATGCCTTTATTCCTAAAATTCCATTTGACGATGCGATTCCTCTATTGCCCTTGTTTGTTATTATCTATATTTTTTCTTATGCTTTCTGGGTCATCGGCATGATTATTGTTTCTAAGACCAGTAAAGCGAACTACATCAATTTCTTATTTGTCATATTAATTAGTTACCTCATTGGATTTTTGATTTTATGGCTATGGCCAACAAAAATGGATAGAGTCGCTGAAGGCATCATGGATTACGCAAATAGTGATAAGGCTTTTGCGTGGTTACTAAAAATCGTTTATAGCGTGGATGGTGACCAAATGGCGTGGAATCTCTTTCCTTCTTACCACTGTTTAATTAGCCTATGCTGTTATTTAGGTATATGTAGACAAAAAGAAATACATATTGGCTATCGTATATTCTCGATAGTCATGGTTGTGTTAATTTCTATGTCCACTGTATTTACAAAGCAACACTATTTCATTGACATCATTGGTGGATTAGCGATTCCGTTAATTGTTTATCCAATTATTCTTTTAATTAATCCTGGCAAAAGGATTATGGACAAAAGAAATAATACAGTTAATGCACAAACAGAAAACATCTAATTAATACACGGTGTCATTATTTGATTACAAAATAAAAAGTGAACAGATTTTCCTGTCCACTTTTGTAATTGATTTGTGTGATTAGTGAGCCAACACTTCTTCCATGCCTTCTTCATAGCCTGGAATCATGAATGAACGAATCTTTTCAAGTGTTTCTTCTTCAATACCATGTTCCATTAAGAATTTTTTGCTAAGTTCAGCAAGAGTCATATCTTCATCATAATAATCTAATGCTTTAATGGCTGTTAACATGGCTGGGAAATCATAACTACCAGTAGCTTTTAAGTGAGATCTTAAGGAGTTGTGTTGTGTTGTTAATTCGAAGTCAATGTATAAGTCTGTTAATGAAACACCACATAAACCATTTAAGAAGAAGCTTAATGCACCTGTTCTATCAGCACCGCCCCAGCAGTGATAATAAACTGTCTTTTGGTCGGCGTTAGCAAGAACATCAAATGCGGCTTTAAGTGTGCCTGGAGTGCCATTATCTGGATCGTTAATGAAACTAGCATAACTGTTAAATGGGGTTCTAACATAATCGACTGGGAAATCAGGAGTATTTAATGCAGATTCTGTCATGTTGTTAGCACCTGAAGCTGCTCTTAAGTCTAATTCACAACCAATTTTGAAGACTTTGGCTTGTTTTTCCATGACTAAATCGTCAACATTCTTTTTGTGTCTGTTACCACCATCAGTGAAGTCTTCACCGTTGATTTCGCTACCACGATAAATTAAACCTTGGTTTGTTCTAACACCGAAGGATGTCATATAACCGCCTAAGTCACGAACGTTATAAATTGTTTCATTTAATGCACCAGCATGGTCAAAATTCATTTTTCTGACGTAGTCTGCTGTTTCAAATTTTTGTGTTTGAGAAATGATAGATTTGTCTTCAGTTTCTAAACGATAATAATATGTTTTAGCGCGTAATAAGTTAATCAATTCAACCTTATCATCTTCGGCATCAAAATATTCAACTGTACCTTCTTCGAATTTCCAGTCTTTACAAAGAGCGAGTTTGATTTCTTCATAATCCATATCACCTTTGTCCCAAGAAATAACGATTGGTCTATTTTTGGATGCATCGCTTTGTGAAAGGAATTTAGAAACATCAACTGTGTCGTTACCATCTAAACCGTTTAAATAGAAACGTCTTGTTTGATCTTCGATTTTTTCTTCTTGTTCATGCATTGCATCAATATATAATTGCGCCTTTTCGTTAATCATGACCAAGTTGTCGATTTCATTGAACGTCACTTGTGTGTTGCCTTGATCTAAAACTTCAATATTTGGATCGATTGATGAACCTTGTTTACTGGAACTACCACCAGAACAAGCTGAGAGCGCTAAAAATGGCGCTACTAATAAAAGCATGATTTTATTTTTCATTGTATTACCTCTATAAGAATACATTTATTATAATGAATTAATTTAATAAAACAACATTTTGATTACTTGCTTGCTTTCGATGTCACAACAATCGCACCATTTGAGGTAACTTTAGTGACGCGATAGCAATTATCTTTTTTTGTATCTGCCTTTGTATCAGCAGGTAGCAAAATTTCCCCACTCCATGCACCATCTGTAGGGCGGAAATTAATTGTGTTTAGTTCATAGCCTAAATCAAATTCTAAAGAGAAATAAAATTCTGTATCGTCTTTGCTAATTTCACCAGTATCTTTATTTCTTGTTTGATAATTAGGATCTGTATCTACTGTAATGCAAGCTTTGTCTGCATAGACTGTTGCTTTAATATGTTCATCGAGTTCAAAAAACATTAAATGACCATCGTATGTTGGGTAATGTTCTTCCCATTTAGCGATAAAAGTTGTGTCTTTTTTAATTTTTAAATCAGTCGTTAGTTGTCCGTCTCTGCTCCACCACCCCTGGAAGATACAATATTCCTTAGTTGGCTCAGGGATGTTTTCGATGCATTGATTTTTTTCTAATTCAAGTTCTAATGGATCGCCTTCACCAGGAACACCACCATTATAGTCAAAAATAACTTTTACCTTGGTAGAAATGGAAGATGAATCACTCAAAGACGATTTAGTGGATTTATTAGTATTATCAGTGCAACCCGCTAATGAAAGAGTCATAAGAATAGTAGCTAATATAAGACCTGTTTTTTTCATAGATGTGTTACTCCTTAAACGAAATCTTCTTAATGGTATCATTTTTGAAAAAGAAGTTAAACACAGCATTTCAAAGTTTTGAATTTCATTTGAAAATCAAATATCGCAAATTTTGTAAAAAAGATTTCCGAATTTGGAAATCTGTTAGAGACACATTTGTACTAATCTTCGCGCAATGATACAATTGCAACCATCTATACCATTTTGGAGTGCAACCCCCTAATATAATCGTGAAAAATTGAAACCCCTATAACTCGCAAGAAAAAGGACCACATAAGTAAGACCAATTTTGTTAAGATGTACCATTCTAGTGAATCATATTGTTTTTTGCTATTTATTTAAATAGTTCGACATTGCAAAGAAAAACCCACTTGCATGCACCGAGTTTTAGATAAAAAATTGCGCCCCAAGTTGGAGTACAATTTCAGCAATAGAAAAAAATCCACTTGCATCGCTGAGTCATGGTATTACAAGTGGACCTTACATCACAAATAGAAGGGTCAAATATGCAAAAACGTGATTTCTATTTGTGAATGTTATCTTTTTCACACATATCTTTAATGATTAGTTTTGCTCTTTTAACAGCTAAACCTGATTTAATCTTTAAAGCACATGGTATTTCTTTCTTCGATGCTTTATTTGAGCAGTCAATTAAAGGTATCGAAGAATCTTTATAATCAGCAAAATCAACTGCAAAATATGCTTTGATTGATTTGCCTGAAATAGTAAGCTTTACGTAGGTTTTGCAATGTAATCTAAATGCTTCACCTGAAGCAGAAATTCTTGAATTCAAGCCATATGCAAGCAGTTCTTGTTTTAATTCATTGTAATTTGCCACTAATTCCTCGCTTGCAGCAGCTAATTTTTCGTTGAAACTTCTTCTTTTGCCTTCAAAATTAAATCTATCGCCTGTTGGTGAGAGATTTTCATCTTCATCCACTACTTCTTCATTTTCAGATAAATTTAATTCTTTAGCCCAGTCTTTTGCTTCTATTTCTTTTTTGGTTAAACCATCTTTTTCGCACATCATATCTATTAAATATTTAGAGCGTTTCACTGCCAAATTGGATTTGATAAATAATCCACATGGAGTGTCTTTTTTAGACGGCTTATCAGAGTAGTCAATTAATGGAATTGGAGAATCCTTAAAATCTTCATAATTAAGGCCAAAATATAATTTCAAAGATTTACCAGAGATTGTAATTTTTACATAAGATTTCTTATGAAGTCTAAATGTCTCTCCGGAAGTTGAAATTCTATTTTTGAGTCCATAAGCCATTAATTCTTGCTTAATTTCATTGTAATTCGCGATGATTTCATCGTTTGCGGAAGCCATTTTTTCAACAAATGAACGTCTATTGAAGTCGAAATGGAATGAATTATCAGCTGGTAAATTAACATCCACATTTTCTTGAACAGCTGGAGATTCTTCTTTTTCAACAGGTGGCAATTCATCCACAAATTCGTTAATCCAATCCTTAAGATTAAGCTCAGATTTTGTTAAACCATCCTTTTTACAAACATCCTCAATAAGTATCTTGGCACGTTTAACAGCTAAATCTGATTTAATCTTAAGTGCGGAAGGTGTTTCTGCTTTAGAAGGCTGGGAAGAATAGTCAATAAGAGGAATTGGAGAATCCCTATAATCGTTAACATCTAAAGCATAAAACACCTTAAGAGATTTTCCTGATATGGTGATCTTTAAGTAGGTTTTCTTATGTAACCTAAATGTGTCACCAGAGAAGGAAATTCTAGATTTCAACCCATATGACAAAGCTTCAGTCTTTAGTTCATTATAGGTTTGTTTAACATCTTTTTTCGCGACACGTAATTTATCAACAAATGAACGTCTTTTGATATTTTTAAACGGATCATCTGCCACAGGAAGAGGCACTACTCTTGGAATGTAGCCATACTCCAAGTTTG
>JAKSVL010000025.1 GCA_024407995.1 Bacilli bacterium
TATCAAGAAAAGTTAGATTTATCTAAACTCTTAACATCTAAGGCTTCTAGCAATTCTACGTTCGCTGGATTTTCAGTCTTCTCCTTAACAATGGACAAGAATCTTAATTTGACATCTGCTAACTATCCAGAGCCACATAGTTTATATCTCGATGTCAAATCAGATATTTATGAGCAAAACAAATTACAAATTGAAAAAGGCGCGACAACTATTCGTTATTCTTTGAATAACTTATACTTATCGAGCTATCGTTTTGTTTATGAAAGCAATGGCCAATTAAAAGAGGCTATTGTTCCAATTCAAACAGTTATCACTTATCAAATTTTAGAAAGCGATAAAAATAATAAAGTTTCAATCATTGTCGAGAACAGCAAAGTTGCTCCTGATTTTTCTGCTGACAAAGTCAGAACATTCGAATTAATGAATGTGACTATTCAGATGGACTTATTCACTACTAGCAACACTGGTACAACATCTGTTCTTGGCAAATCAGCAATTTCTTATAAGTTCGCTTATATTTCAGTGAGAAATGATGACAAGATCAATGTTTTCGATTGGAACATTTTCTTAATCATCTTTGTGGTTGCCTTCTTAGCAATCTATGCAACAGGCGCATATGTTTTGTATAGGGTTCTTAAAGAAAAATTTAAAAATGATGAATTCAGACGTATCAACGATAAAAAGTATTTAAAACAAGCTGTCTTATTTGGTCTTGGCTTTGCTGTTATCGCTGTTGCCGCTGTCTTTATCATCATGAGAGTCGTGGGCTTTGCTAACACAATCGTTGCATTCAACCCAGCCGATCCTCTATTAATTGCATTCTCAGTCGCTGGCTTAATCATCGGTGGCTATTTCATCGTTGTCTTAATTAAGACAATCAAATCAAATAATGAAAGAAGAAGAGCTATTCGTCTTAAACTCAACGAAGATGTTGATGACGATGGCACTAACTAATAATTGCAGAAGGAGTAAATTTTATGGAAATTAGAATTAAGGAATTAACAAAAATTTTCCCTGGTGATCCGAAAAAGAACATTCGTGACACTATCGCGGTCAAAGACCTTGATTTCGTAGTCAAGGATGGTGAATTAGTAGGTTTATTAGGTCCTTCTGGATGTGGTAAATCCACAACTCTTTATATGATTGCAGGTTTACACACTCCTACATCTGGTGAAGTTTGGTTTGGCGATCAAGAAGTGACAAATCTTTCTCCAGAAAAAAGAGGTATTGGCTTAGTTTTCCAAAACTATGCTCTTTACCCACATATGACAATTTACAAAAACATCGAATTCCCACTTACTAACTTGCAAGTCGAAGTTCCATTAGTCACATTCTTTAACTACATTTTAGATTATGAATATGCGATGAGACCAACTGATGTCCAAGCAGGAATCATCAAGTCAATCCGTTCATTAGCTAACAAATGTGGCTTTAATAAGAAACAATTCGCTGTTAAAGCAAATCTCGAAGGCGAAAATCTTCAAATTTCTATTAACCTCAATGCCGTTTCTCCAACAATGAAGAAAATGTTTGAGGACAACATGCCAAAAATTGTTAACGTTAACCTCATAAATGAACAAGAAGAACAAGCAACAGACGCTTTATTCGATACAAACTTCAGAGCGACAATCAATAGCATCGCTGAAGATGAAGTGGTGGAAATCAATATCAAAGGTCGTTTAGGCAAGTCCTTCGAAACCAGTATGATTGATGAAACAATTAGTGGTTTAAAAAACGCTGCGACACATAATGGTGGTAAACCTGGTGAAACAGTCATCACAAAAACACAACATGGTTATGAAATTATGGCCCGTGTTGTTGACTTACCTCACCAAAAATTAGAAGAATGCGTTGAAGCAGTAAAAGCGGCTTATAACTATGAAACATTCTCCTATTCCATCACAAAGGTCATTTCTAAAACCTTAAACAATAGTGTTAGAAACTACTTAAAAGGAAAGAAATTATCTTTCTCAGACTATAAGGTCTATTTCGATAAGGGCAATGTTAAAGTATTCTTTAAACTCTTGAAAGCTTCTGAAGAACAAGCTAATGATGCATTAACTGAATTAACAGAAATGCTTTTGTTGAGCGATGTGGAAAAAGATATTTCACAAGCAGTTGCTCATCGTAAGCTCACTAAAGAAGAAAGACGCGACATCATTTATGAAACCGCAAAACTCGTTCAAGTCGATGAATATTTGCAAAGAAAACCAAATCAATTATCAGGTGGTCAACAACAACGTGTCGCTATCGCAAGAGCGTTAGTTAAACACCCACGCGTGCTTCTTTTAGATGAACCTTTATCTAACTTAGACGCGCGTTTAAGACTACAAACTCGTGAAGAAATTAGACGTATTCAACAAGAAACAGGTATTACTTCTGTATTCGTTACCCACGACCAAGATGAAGCAATGTCCATTTCTGATGAAATCGTTGTTATGAAATTAGGCGAAATGCAACAAATGGGTAAACCACAAGACGTTTATAACAGTCCTGCTAATTTATTCGTTGCCCAATTCCTCGGCATTCCACCAATTAACGTTTTCAAAGCCAAAATGAATGGCAAAAAAGTCATGATCGGCGATGACTGCGTCATGGAAATCAATAAAGATTTAGGCGATAAAGAAATTTATGCCGCTATTAGACCAGAAGGCTTCATCCTTGCTAAGCCAAGCGATAAAAATGTCCTCCATGGCACTTGCGAAGCAGTCCAAGTTATGGGCCGTGATATTTCCGTCGTGGCGCATAATCCAAACTGCACAAAAGATACGTTTAGAGTAATCATTTCTTCTGATGATAAAGTCTCAACAGGAGAAGTTGCATTTACCGTTAAACCAAACAAGATTTTCTTATTCGATGGCGAAACAGAAGATCGTATTTATCTTGATTAGGAAAGGAGGGCAGTATGGGCATTGAACTTTTTAGCTTCATAAAAGGAAGAAGAAAAGGTCCAAAACATCATGGCCGAGTTTTTGCTGAGCCTGAAAAAGTACCAGAGTATACTCCGGGTATCCAAGAAGATGGAAAAATCATCCGTCTTGTCAACAACAAAAAACTTAAAAAGCCATACCGTGTCACTGGTATTGATGATGTTGCTAGTAAAAACAACTGGAAAGCTTGGCTCTATTTAGCGCCAGTTATTATCCTTGTTGTCATCTTCCTTCTTTATCCTTTAATTAACACCATCTTTATTTCCGTTACCAAAAACTATAACTACACAACTGGAAAATATGATGGCTTCACCCTTGAGAACTTCGGCGTTATTTTGCACATGATACCGTATCAAAGTGATAATGGTCCAGCATGGGAAACAAGCTTTACTACTAACGCTATTCCTAACACCTTCATTTTGACATTCATTACAGTTCCTGTTTCTATCGCTTTAGCGTTATTAATTTCTGTTTTGTTAAATTCTATTAAAGCATTCCAGAAATTCTTACAAACTGTCTTCTTCTTACCGTATGTCACTAATGCCATTGCTATTGGTATGGTGTTCTCGGTCATATTTGATGATAAAGGCTTGATAAATTATATATTTGGCACGAATACGCACTGGATATATAACACACCAACAGCAACCGCTATGGTGCCGCTTTGCTTGTTCATTGTTTGGAATAGTATTCCATTCAAAATCTTAATTCTTTTATCCGGTTTACAAGGCATTGATAAGCAGTATTATCAAGCTGCACAAATCGATGCTGCACCAAAATGGAAAACGTTTGGACGTATTACTGTCCCATTACTCAGTCCACAAATCTTATATTTGATGATTACATCATTTATCGGGGCGTTTAAAGAATACAACAGCATTGTTGCTATCTTTGGCAAGCGAGGCGAGACTCTTGCAGGCCAAAAGAACATGTATACTGTCGTTTTCTATGTTTACGATAATATTTCATCCAATACCTCATTCGCCGCTGCGGCCGCGGTGTTCTTATTCTTAATTATTTTGGTCTTCACATTCATCCAGTTCTGGGCGAGTAATAAGAGGGTCTATTACTAGGGGGATAACTTATGGCAGAAGAAGTATTAACAAAAGAACAATACATCGACTTTAAGAACGTCAAAGTTAACGACCACCTCGTTCTTTCGATCGCTGAGTCCAGCAAAACAGTTGACCAAATCAAAGCCGCTGAAAAGGTCAGCAAAATTATCTTTACAACATTAACTTATATTTTCATTGTTGCTTTAGCGCTTTTAGTAATTTTCCCATTCTATTGGATGATTATTACTTCCTTAAAGACATTCAATGAAATTACCCAAGAAGAACAAACATTCTTCCCATCAGTCGTGATGTGGAGCAACTATGTTTATGTCTTCCAGCATTTTAATTTCTTTACTTATATGAAAAACACCATCGTGGTCGCAATATTCTCCACAATTGGTACTCTGTTAACAACTATCTTCGCTGCGTTTGCGTTTGCTAGATTGAGATTCAAAGGTCGTGAAACCTTATTCATGATTTTCTTAGCAACAATGATGATTCCAGGTGAAATGATGGTTATTTCTAACTACATTACCGTTTCAAGCTTTGGCTGGATTACTAATTCCACCCATACACAAACATTAACAGAAGCTTATGCGGCAATGATTGTGCCTTTCTGGGTCTCTGTTTTCCATATTTATTTATTAAGACAAAACTTCAGACAAATACCAAATGAACTCTATCTCGCTGCAAAAGTTGATGGTAAGAGCGATTGGTCATATTTATGGAAAGTGATGGTGCCATTAGCGGCTCCAACATTAATTTCCATTACTATTTTGAAATTTATGGGTACTTGGAACTCCTACGTGTGGCCAAACTTAGTCACCGAAATTCCAGAATTCCGCTTGATATCTAACGGCTTGCGTGAATCAACGTTCAACAATCCAGATTTAGGTGTCCCAGAATACGGTTATCAAATGGCAGCCTCCATCTTGGTTACCGTCCCATTATTCTTATTATTCGTCTTCTTCCGTAAGTACATCATGAAAGGTGTTGGAAGAGCCGGTATTAAAGGCTAAAACAGTTTTCTAACCATTTATATAAAAGGTTTTAGAAATAAATTAATTTACAAACGAGGAAATTTTCTAGGAGGAGAAAATTATGAAAACGTATCGTTTCCCAATCGTTCTCGCCGCTTCCTTATTAGCTCTTGTAGCTTGTGGAGGCACTAACCAAGGCGAAGAATCAAAAGAAAATACTGGTAGTAGCGATAATGGCAACAGTGAGCCACTTGCTAGCAGCAGTATTGAAGAAGGCCAATCAAGCCAACAAGGCGCTTCAGAACCTTCTATTAACAGTTCTGTTCCAGGCACCAGTTCCAGTAGTGCTGGTGGTAGTTCATCTACTAATGATGACTGCGTCATTAAAGAACCAACAAATATCACAATTTGGACAACTTACAATGACACATACCAAACCATCATTAACAACGCTATTGATGAATTCAAGAAAATGGAACCAAATGTCACCATTACAAATACCAAACAACAAGGCTCCTATGATGATTTAAAGAAGATGGTCGTTGATGGTTTTGCAGTTGATAACTATCCAGATATCGTTGCTGCTTATCCAGATTCAGTTGCCGACTTCATTAATAACTTCAAAGGCTTAGATGTTGATCCATATATGAATGATCCAGAAATTGGTTGGAGTCAAGATGACTTTGATGATATCCCAGAAGCAATCATTGAAGCAGGCCAAAACTATGCAATGCCTGGTACATATTCATTACCATGTTCCAAATCAACTGAAGCAATGTATTACAACCAAGATGTTTTAATTGGTTTGAATCTTTCTAGTGTTGATCCAACTATCAATAGTGGTAAACCACTCAACGATAATTATTTACAAAATTTAACTTGGGAAGAATTATTTGACAAATTAGTCCCTGCTTTAGATGCTTATGACCAAGCACAAACTGAAGCAAATAAAATCATCGACCGTACTACATATGCTGACTGGGCATGGGTTGGTTATGACTCTGATGATAACTTCTTCATCACTCTTGCTGAACAATATGGCTATGGCTATACCGCAATTGATGAAATCACTGGTAAAGGTAAAATCGAATTTGATAATGATGGTATGAAAAACCTCATGAAGAAATTCGCTGATTACAACACCAAACATTACTTCACCACAAAGGGTGTTATTAAAGAAAACGTTAACTATCGTTCCACTAAAGACGCCATGTTATTCTCCATTGGCTCAACTGGTGGTGTTAAATATCAATTCGATAGCAGCAACCCTCATAACGTTGGTGTTGCTCCAATCCCACAAGCCGCAGGCAAAACTAAGAAAGTTATCTCCCAAGGTCCTGACTTTGCTTTCTTAGATCATGAAAATGAAAATAGAGCAAAAGCTACATGGATGTTCTATAAATTATTCACAAATACTAAATACAATTCTGCTTGGGCATTAGCCACTGGCTATTCTCCAATTAGATATTCCGTCATGGAAACAAAAGATTACTTAGCATATGCTGATGCATCTGATAAAGATCCACTAACTCTTGATAGATTATATGCATTAAATGCTAAATATGCTGCTGAAGCTGCTGATTTATTCTTCACTTCTCCAGTTTTCAAAGGTAGTTCCGAAGCTCGTACACAAGTCAGCACAATTTATGCTGCATGTGTGGCCGCTGGAAACGATTTAAATTCTCAAATTGATGGAATTTTCTCAACTGCAGTTAACAATACAAGACTCAAGATGTAACTTGCTCATAGGAGGTAAGTATGAAAAATATTAAGATTAGAACTCTTTTATTAGCTATCCCGCTAATTATTACCGGTTGCGGTGCTACTAACGAAGGTGGCACATCATCCAATAATCCAGGTTCTAGTGATAACAGCCAAAATTCAAATGTTGATAGTAGTAATGAAGGTAGCAGCAGCCAAAATTCAAATGTTGATAGTAGTAATGAAGGTAGCAGCAGCCAAACTGGTGCAACACAAGTTACTGTGAAGTTTTGGCATACTTTTGGCCAAACCGTTGAAGATGCTTTAAAAGCTAAAAAAGCCGCTTTCCATGACCTTGTTTTAGCAAACGATGGCATCGATGTTAATATCGATTTGAAGTACCAAGGTAGCTATGATGATATCGCTAAAAAGATTAGTGATGGTTATGCTGTAAACAACACTCCAACTATGGCGGTTGCTTATCCAGATAACGTCGCGGATTATATTGAAATTGGTAAATCTGCGGGATCTGAATTCGTTGTTAATCTCGATGATTTTATCGAGGACAAACAAATTGGTTTTGGCAAAGAATCATGGTTAGGCGATAAGTATGACGAAGAAGACTTCATTGAAGAATTCTATAACGAAGGCAAAGCCTATACAGTTGAAGGTACTTATTCATTACCATTCCTTAAATCAACCGAAATCATGTTCTATAACGTTGATGCTCTTATCGACATTATGAGAACATACAAACCAGAATTTAATAATTCCGAAATCAAAATTAAAGAATACATGTCCCGTATTACTTGGGATCAATTTGTTGATCTTTGTACTTATATCAAAGAAAACACAATGAATAATCCTGACTATAACATGTTGGAAGTCCCAATGTTCTACGATAGTGATGCTAACTTATTCATCACAAAAATGTACCAAAACAATATTCCTTATGCCTCTATTAATAATGGAAAAGGCAAAATTGATTTCCAAGAAACTGCTAACTTCAACAAAACAGTTGATATGTTAGATGGTTTCAGACAACTCTATGCTGATGGACTCATGACCACAAAAGGTATTAAAAACACATATGGTAGTGACTTCTTCACAGGCGAAAAATGCATTTTCTCAATTGGTTCCTCCGGTGGCTCAGGTTATAACTTCCCACAAGCCGATGCTTTCGGATTAGGCGTTTGCCGTGTTCCTGCCAGCAATAATAATCCTTTATATGTTTCTCAAGGTCCAACACTTGCCATCTTTAACGATCGTGGCTTAAGCAATGAAACTAACGCTCTTGCGCAAAAGTATGCTTGGAAATTTATGAAATACATTACCAACGGTCAAGCCTCCGCTGAAATATGCGTTAATGGTTCCGAAGGTTATGTTCCAGTTAGACATAGCGCTTATGAAACAGCTTTCTTCCAAGAATTCATGGAAGAGGGTGAAAAATATGCACTCTGTTATCAAGTTGTCGTTGATGATATTAATGCTGATGCTGGTTATTTAGTCTCTCCTGCTTTTAAAGGCAGTGCTGCTTTAAGAGATGAATGTGGTTCTTTACTAACCGCTTCCCTCAATGCTGCAAACAAAGATGCTATTCCAGCTTTAATCAACAAAGCTATCAATAACGCTTCATTAAAGATGTAAGGAGGCAACATATGGCAAATAAATTACGTAAATCCTTCTTAATATCTTTATCTGCTATTGCTTTAGCTTTTGGCGCTGTCGGTTGTGGTGGTTCACAATCCACAACCAGCAAACAAGAAGAAACAAGTAGTAATCCAATCGCTGAAAGCAGCAGTATTGATGTTTCTAGTGAAGAAAATAGTTCTAGTGCTGATATTAGCAGTAGTGAACAACCATCCTCCAGCCAAGCTGATCCTACCAAAGGTGATGAAAATTGGGTTGACTACGCTAACAACGGCTCTGTCAAATTAGCCCTTGATTACACCAACAAAGATTTCTATGTTGATGGTATTGGTAAATTCTCATTAAAGACCGCTATCGATGGTGACACTGCTCACTTTACTCCAGAAAAAGATTCTCTTAAAATCGGAACAATGAAAGCCAGATTCTATGGCATTGATACTCCAGAATCAACTGGTAAAGTACAAGAATATGGTAAAGACGCTTCTGATTTTACTAAGCAAATGCTTAAAGAAGCAGATGCTAATGGTACTATCGTTATTTCTAGTGCCCAAGATAGTTATGGTGCCCCACAACCAGATAGTACTGGTTCCCGTTATGTTTCTTTAGTATGGATTAACTTAACTAAGAAAAACGCTCCAAAAGAAGAATTAACCCTTCTCAATCTTATGATTGTTCAAGAAGGTTTATCTTGGGTTAAAAACGTCCAATCTATGCCACAATATAGCGACACATTCTATGCTGCTGAAAGACAAGCTGAAATTTATAAATTAAAGCTCCATTCCGGTATCCGTGATCCAAGAATTAACTGGGGTGATTATGTTGACACATCACTTGTTGATATGAAAAACGAAGTCGCTGAATGCTTAGCAGATCCAACTCGTGAAAACGCTTTTGAAAACGCAAAAGTGAGAATTCAAGGCACAGTATGTGGCTTTGTAAATCACATTCTTTATTTACAAGATTATGTCTTAAAAGATAAGGATAACCCTGCTCTTGGTGGTGAATATGTTGGTATTAATATCTTCGTTGGTATGAATGATATTTCTTCCAAATACACCAAGCTTAATACTTACTTACAAGTATGTGGTTTAGCCCAATATACAGAAAACTACGGTTTCCAAATTACCGATACTCAAGGTCGTTTCCCAGTCGGTAGTGCTACTAGTGACAATGATGCCCAAATCATCTATACACCAGATGAAAATTTGTTAACCGAACACAATCTTTCTATTCGCGACTATACTTTGTCAGAATTAAATGCTGTGGCATCTGCTAAAAATCCATACAACCTTGAAACACTCAACTGCCGTACAAGACTTGTTGATGATTTAGGCAATCCACTCAAATTAAAAGTTAATAGAGTATTCATTAATTCAAGCACTTCTCAAGAAGTTACTCTTTACTTTGAGAATGCTTCATTTAATTGCTATATTCCATTCAACTATAAAGGTGATCCAGATAGACCAAGATATCGTTGGGTCGATGAAAAAGATTATTTAAACGAAGAATTTACACTTGTTGGTACCTATGTTTTCCATAAGACAACATCTGGTAAAATCACATTCCAAATCGTGCCAAATGGTCAAAACGATTTAGTGTGGTGCCCACAAGCGTAATTAATCAATAGGAGGCGAGCAATATGTATTGTAGTCATTGCGGTAAGAAGATAAATGAACACGCTCTTGAAAAGAAGCAATCTTCTTATGTTATCAAAGATGAAAATGGTGAATTACTTCCAGTCGATACCGATCAAAAGGTCGAATATGTCTGCCCACAATGCGGACATTTAGCCCATAAGGATTTAAACGAGGAAGAATTAAAGTCATTATCACGTGCTGCTCACTCTCAACTTCAAAGAGGGGCAAATAGCTTTGCATATGGTATGGCCTTTAATCTTATCGGCATCATCATTGGCATTCTTGCCTTCTCTTTCTTTCTTTTATCATTCCAAAGTTCAGGTGGTGGCAAAAAATTAGACGTTACCAAATCCACCTTCCTCGTCTTTGTAGTGATGGGAATTGTGGCTGTTATTCTTTTAGGATTTGGCATATATAACACAATTGTCGGTCTGAACAAAAAAGTGACATATACAAAAGTCCTAAAAGATTTAAACAACAAAACCTTTGTTTGTTAATAACAAAGGAAATATAATAAATTGTTAGTAATAAAAAGGAGGTCATATGAAAAACAAGATTTTATTACCAATCTTATTACTTGCTTCTATGTCAGTAGTCGCATGTAACCCTGGTAACAACGGAAGCCAAAGCCAAGGATCATCTGAAAATACACAAATTTCTTCAGAAGAACCAACTACTTCCTCACAACAAGAACAACCATCCTCACAACAAGGAACTACCTCATCTCAGCAACCAGGTACATCCTCACAACAAGGTGGCCAATCTTCTAGCCAGGCTCCATCATCTTCTAAAGGAGGAAGTTCATCCTCACAAACTCCATCAAGCAATCCAGTTGTTTATGGTGTCAAAATCCTTAATAAGGACCAATTAACAGGCGATTGGTACAAAGGCACAACTCGTGACCTTAATATCGAATTATCTCCAGCCGCCAATGCACTTTTAGAAATGCAAAAGAAGAATCTCACAGTTACTTCTTCCGACACATCTAAAGTTGCAGTCACAGGTTTAGGCTTAACCGCTGTTGGTAAAGGCCAAGTTACTATCACAGTCAAATATCACGAAGCAGTTGATACAGTGACAGTCAACATTTTATCCAACTCTGCAATTGATAAATATGGCACAGCCCACGAAGGCACATTAGAAGATCCATTCACTAATGAAGATGCTATTAAAGTTACAAAAGCTAGTAACTACGAAGGTGAAGATTATTACATCAAAGGTAAAGTCGCTTCCTTCTATCACGCTCCAGGTGTCAAAAAAGGCGATAAATACGTCTATGGCAGAACCGATGGTGCATGTAGCTATTTCTTAGAACCTGCAACTGCCGGTGGTGAACAATTTGAAGTTTACAAATGTTATAAAGAAGGTTCAGGCGAAGCTTCTTACTTAACAGAAGACGATATTTGGGTTGGTGGCGAAGCTGTTGCTCACGGCAAACTCACTAAGTACAATGCACAATGTGAAACATCCGCTGCTATTTATGCTAACTGTACAGGTAATAAACCAGCGTCTAGACAAATCGTCACAAAAGAATTTGCTAATGTTATCGCAGATGGTAACAAACTCGCAGATGGTGGTGATTCATATGACTTCTGGAAATTCCAAGGTTATGTCAATACAAGATCTGGTAATGACTATTACCTCACAGCCACAAAGGGCGAAGAATTAACAACAGATACATTCAAAACAAAAGCTATTCAATTATACTTCTATGAACCTGCTTCCGCAGAAATCGCTGGCAAGTTATTAGATGGCGCTAAAGTTGAAGTTACAATGATCGTTAAGAATTACCATAGTCAAATGGAAAATCTCTTACCTCTTGAAAACTCAGACATTACAGTCGTTGAAGCTGGTGAAGAATGGAAAGTTCCAGAACCAAAAGTCAACGTTAGATCATTAGCAGACTTCATCGCTGGTGAAAATACTAAAGCCGTTGCATATTTTGTTACTGCTCAAATTAAGTCCTTCAAAGACGGTGAAAGCAAAGATAAATACGGCAATATGTATTTAACAGATGGCACTAACGATTTACAAATCTATGGTTCAACATATACAGCCTCTGCTCTTGCTTGGAACAATGTCAATTCATACTCATTTACCAACCCACAAGACTTCTTAACAAACGAAAAATCAAGCGCTCTCAAAGTTGGCGACACAATCACAATGAAATTGATTCGTGCTGACTATACAAAAGACGACAAGACAACTATTGAAGCTTCTGGTATCATCCTTGAGGGCGAATCCTCAATAGTTCCAGAACCAAAAGTTGAAGAAAGATCATTAGCAGATTTCATTGCTGGTGAAAACACTAAAGCTGTTGCATATTTTGTTACCGCTCAAATCAAATCTTGGAAAGATGCGACATCTGCAAAAGATAAATACGGTAATATGTTCTTAACAGATGGTACCAATGATTTACAAATCTATGGTTCTTCTGCTACAGCATCTGCTCTTAAATGGAATGATGAAGACGCTTATGTCTTTACAAACCCACAAGACTTCTTAGGCAATGCAACAACAGCTGCCCTCAATATTGGCGACACAATCACAATGAAATTGATTCGTGCTGACTATATAAAAGATGACAAGACAACTATTGAAGCAACTGGTATCATCGTCACTGATGATGGTGGTCAAACTGAAAACGTTCCAGAACCAACAGTTGCTACAAAATCATTAGCAGATTTCATCGCTGGTGAAAATACAGCAGCCGTTGCTTATACAGTAACTGCCGAAGTCAAATCTTGGAAGAACGCCACATCTGCAAAAGATAAATATGGCAATATGTATTTAACAGACGGCACCAACGATTTACAAATCTACGGTTCTTCTGCTACAGCATCTGCTCTTACTTGGAACAATGTTGATTCATATGTATTCTCCAACCCACAAGACTTCTTAACAAACGCAACAACAGCTGCTCTTAATATTGGCGATACAGTCACAATGAAATTGATTCGTGCTGACTACACTGATAAAGATGGCAAGACAACTATTGAAGCTACTGGTATCATTACCAAAGTTGAAGCAGGAGATGGTGGTGGTACACAAACTCAAACAGCTTCTATTGCAAAATATGGCTTTACTTCACAAGCAGATGCCACTTCTTCAAGCATCACAAAAGAAGTTGCAACTAGTATCTTCACAAAAACATCTGGCACTGACGTCTTTGATTCAGTCACTGCCTGCACAAACGTTTATCAAAAAGCCACTGGTGGTAGTGGTGACAACGCTTTCGAAATTTCCAACATCTTCAAAATTGGTAAATCCAAAAATGCTGGTTCAGTCACTCTCAAACTCAAACATGAAGTTTCCAAAATCGTTTTAGTTGGTGATTCATGGACAAAAACATCATCAATCGACATTAATGGTAAAACCGTTACTGGTGCTTTTGCTGATAACATCATCAGCAAGAGTGTTATTGTTAATAATAAATTAACAAACGCCGGCACATTAACATTTGAATTTGCAGCAACCGACACAATTACCATTTCTGTTGGCAATAGTTCTGCAAGTGCTAACTTCGGCGTTGTCTTAGAATCAATCGAATTCTTTGCAGCAATTTAATTCAATTAATTAAATCCATAAAAGTTCGTGAGACACATAAGGCTAGGAAAACAATTTCTTAGCCTTTTATTTATTTTTTGAACTACGATTTTACTAAGTTGCGCAAAAGACCATATATGGTGTAAAATAAGTACACTTAATAGAAAAAGGAGTTTTGATATGTCAAAAAGAAAATTTTTATTGCCTATCGCAACTTTT
>JAKSVL010000026.1 GCA_024407995.1 Bacilli bacterium
TTATGGCACTTAGGACACTCATTAAGTGTCGGATCATAATAAGACTGACAATTTGAGCATTTTTTATTAAAAAGCAACATTTCCTTTTCTTCCTAATAAAAAAACTATACACTAAAAACAAGAACAAATGTAGCCATAACTTGTTAATAAGTTATTGGTTTGGAGAATTGCATGATTACAATTTCAGAAATTATCAACTTATCGTTAATCGGTGTGTTTGTACTACTAATCTTATTTTTCTTGATTGCAGCGCTGAGAGGTTTTGCTCGTGGTGTTTGGAAATCTACTCACAACATGATTTTCATGGCAGGTTTGATCGTTGCTTCTTTTGTGACTTTAGATGCTCTCACCGAGTTTGTTGGCAGTTTTCCACTCAACTGGATAGTAAAGGGTTCATTTTATATTTCACGTACTATCGATGGTGTTCCTATTACATATTATGTTTCAATTACAAGTTTGAAAGACACTTTAACGGAATTCGTCAAAGGTTTCTATACTTTGTATAACATTTCTGCTTCTGCCAAGAGTGCGGTTGATTTTGCAATGGCTTTAACTGGTTCAATCCTCAAAATAATTGTGGTTATTGTGGATATCATTTTAATCGTGACTCTTGGAAATTTACTATGCTTCCTTTCTTGGACTCTCATTTTCCGTCACTTGGTTCCACGTGTCGCGAGAAAGAAGACAAAGATGAGATGGATAGGCTTAGCAGAAACTGCTGTGACATTCATCATGGTTGCATTCATGTTCATGATGCCATTTACATCTATCGTGAACTCTGTGAATCAAGCCTATCAACGTAATGACGTCAAAAATAAATTAAAGAACGATAACGAGATAGTGGAAAATGTTGGTAACTTTGTTAATTCGTACAACAACTCTATCTTTGCAAAAATTTTGTTCAACTGGTCGGTTGATGATCAAGGTATGACTTACGACACCCGCTTATTTGAAACTTTAACTACTGGTGTCAGTGGCGAATATACAATTAATTTTGTGAGAGAAATCGTCAATATCACTGATTTAGCTTTTAGCGGCGTCGGTGCTATTACTATCGAAGGAAATGAAGTAGTGGTTGAAATTGGTTCTTTAATTACCAAAGAAATCGCCGACAAAGCTCTTGATACCATTATTAATTCCACAATTATCCAAACAGTTTTGCCTATCGTGGTTGATGTTGCACTAAATGGTGATTTGTTAGATGACTATATTCCTACTCGTTTAGTTGATCTCAGCGATGTTGATTGGCAAGAAGAAATTGGCTATATCAAAGATATGGTGGACTGTGTCTTTGATAGTGGAGTTGTCGATAATTTGTTTATTACCGATTCCGAAGGAAACCACACTCCTCGTAAACTTGAAGGTAATGATTTAGTTGCGTTTATCGAAAGCATTGTTTATTCTGACAACTTTGTTGACTTAATGGATATCTTTAAAAACATTGACGATTCACAAGTTTTAAGCCGTGTCGTTCCAGCATTAGTTCAATTTGCAATCAATAGTGACCCTGAAGGAATCGCGCCACAGTATCTACCATTTACTTGGGAAGAATTAAATGAATTCTCATGGGGCTATGAGATGTACGTTCTCTTCGATTTCTTACATTCAGCTGTTGAACTTGATCCTGATTTCTTAAAAGCCATTTTTGCCCAAACAGGGCTTTATACTCCAGAAAATCATCAAAAGTATGACTTGCCATCTTTGATTGCTGCTAATGCAGAAGACTTTATTAATCTCGTGGTTGGTGATTTTAATGCCTCCAACGAACCACAAAATGTTGACGGAAAACATGGACATACCATCGTTTTTAATGAACAAGGAAAGCGCATCGAAGGGCGTCGTTATTGTTTATTTGATATGAATTTAGTGGACAGAGTCCTTCCTTATGTTTTAAGCAGATTATTCGATTTAGAAGCTTTGCAAGACATTAGGAGTCAACTAGCAGAGGAAGATTTGGAACTATTTAAACAAAACGTCGCTGCTTTGAATGAAGGTAATCGTGTTATTAATTACAAAAAAGAATTCCGCGCTATTTTGGATGTTGTTGCCACTTTAGCTAACGATTCAAAACTCATTGATGCCCTTGTTAATGGCAAAGGCTTAGAACCATTAATGAAAGAAGAAAATAATTTCTTCTCTATTGATGCTACTCACATTAACTATTTCAAACAGGCTATTGGCAAAATGAATAAATCATCCATTTTGTATAGTGCCCTTACTCCAATGCTCAAATCATTATTAAAGGGTGACGATGTGGCTAATACGTTAAATGATATTGGTTTAAAATCATCTGTTTTAGTCAGCGCTATTGAACAAGATATGAAGAAGAACAATCATACACTCTTTACTGATTTCTCATCTCTTTTAGATGCTTGGAGTGATTTAAACAATATCTATACCCTTACCAGCGTAAGCGGAAACACAAATGCTTTAACTGCTAAGTTAAGAGACGACGCTCTTATAGCATCTTTCAAAAACATTCTTAAATTATTGATAAATAATCCACTTTTGAATCCAAATCCACAAGTCGGAGATGATTATGAAAAGAACGAAAACCTTTATGGTTTATTAGAATATGTTTTCTCAATGACATCTGATCTTGGTCTCACTATCACTAGAGAAACATTGAGAACGGTAGAAACTAGTACCCATACTTGGAACGATGAAATTGACGCTATTGGCAATATGCTACAATTCATCGCGGTTCACGATTTAATGAACGCTTCCTCAGCATTTTCTAGCGGTTTCACACGTACTGCAATTGATAAGTTAGTGGGTCATTCTGATGATGATTATTACATCAGAGGTCTCTTTGAAAATGTAGATGGTTCATCCATTTTCAAGAGCACATTAGGACCATTCCTTGATGATGTCTTTGGTGAATCATTAAATGGTTTCCTAATCGATCAAGAACAAAATATTACTTTCTCTAATGTTACAAATTGGAAACAAGAAGGTCAAAATATTGAAAACTTATTAAAATCTATCAGAGGAATCATTCCAGAAAATGATGCTGATGCCGAACATTTCTTTGATAATCTAGATTTCACAACACTTGACAAAGTTGTTGACATGAATGCAATGCTTCATGATTTAGCTCATTCTAATATTTTCACATATGTTGACAAGGATAATGTTTCACATTATCAATTCGGTAAGTGGCTCTACAATCTGATCGATACATCGATGGGCTCCTTCTCAGTTGATGGCAATCCATTAGATTTATTAAGCGATCCAAAATTTGATAGTGACTCACTTGTCTCCTGGAATACCAGTAAGTGGGGTGTTCGTCCGGAAGACGGTGTTAATCCAGATCCATATTATTCAGCATGGAAAAACGAATACAATGCTGATGGAACAAAACCAGAGACCCATTATATTGCTTATAAAGACTTCATGTTCATTAACGGCATGGATGATACTAATCCAAACGTTGCCTCTTATTGGTGTGACTACGATACCTTTGTTAATAAACAATCTGCTTTCGTTGGTGGCGCTTATGGCAGTGAATATGTCGCTCCTTCTTCCTATTTAACCAATGATTGGGGTGCTTATTTTGGTAGTGATGACTTCATTACTGAATATCAAGATGTTTTTGAAGTTGATGAAATATCGCGTGTTGTGAAATTTATTTGCTACACTATGAGAATTCTTCAACCAAGAACTGATAGCACTAAACTCGCATTCAACCAAATGCCAAAAGAGCTATTAGATAATCTCTTGCTTTCGTTAAACGACACTTCTTGCTTACGTATTTGCTTATACAATTTCTATCGCATCGCTACTGACAGTATCTTTGCCTCTTCTTATTCTGGCTTCTCGCTTTCTAGCGCCTATACAACTTATATTATCGATGCCGACTTGGATATGTTTGATTTTGAACATGCTCGTTCAATACGCAGTGATGAGTTAATGAAATTAACAAGTTTGTATGGTTTGCTTAATTCTGCACAAGATAATGGTGTTCTTGTTGGTGATAATTTTGTTTTTGAAAATGTGAAAAATGGCACATTCCTAAATGATTTAGAAAGTACATTAAATAATATTAATGATTCCTATATTTTCCATCGTAAAGGCAGCTCTAAAGTCAATCAACCAACGACATTCCAAGGCCTTTTCGAACACCTTTTAACAGATAGTGAAATTGGTAGTTCTATTTATCTTGGCAATAAATCGCCAAAAGACATCGCTCATGCTAGTGACTATAATTCCGCTAGTAGCAAAGCTAAATATCTTGTAAGCAATGTCTTCCCAGATGATGCTCATAACCTTGAACCAAATAGAGATTCACAAACTAGCGAAATTTCTAAACTTATTCAAACAATCGATAAACTATATTCATTAACAGATGATGGCGGAAATATCGTCTCTTCTATCGGTAGTGCTGATTTAGGCGATGATGATAACATTGACGCAATTCGCGATGCGTTGAGCATCTTAAACGATAGTGCACTTTTACGCGACTTAGTTCCTAATTCTATCTATAAACTATTTATCGATGATCCACAATTCTCTGTGTCATATGGCTCTCAATCAGTGGACTTCTCTCGTATCGACCCATTCTATCATTATTACTATAATGCCGATACACTCACTAAACTTACTACACCAAACTTTGAAACCGCCAAGTATTCCGATGCAGATATTAATGGTTTCTATAATCTTCTTTTAGAATATCAAACATTTAACGATGTTCTGAATGGTGGCCAAATTACCGATTGTGGCATCTTAAAACTCTTAACAGGTAACGTCGATACTGATGGTAATTTCATTAGTTCTGGTGCTCTTTCTGATTTATTAAGAACATTGCATGATAATCCAATCTTCCATTCTCCTGCTAGAAATTATGAATATGGCATGTATTACACTGATAAATATCAGAGTAATGGTTTCACTTTATTTGAAGAAATGATGGCCAAGATTTGTAGCTTTGTCGGCTTAGATGATTTTGCCTTTGATGGCGCATATGATAGCGAAGCTTCTGTTTCTATTAAATTAAGAAATCGTATCAAAGCCATCACATTAGCGGATGATAATCTCGGCGCAGGTGTTTGCTATCACGTTACTCCTGGTACAGCATGGCACCAAGAAATCGCTACTATTATGGAAACAGCTTATCGTGTTGCTGATATGAGTGGTGGTGCTAGTGTTGATATGGCAAGCTTTGCGCTTAACGATTTGGATCCTGCTAAAGCTAAGACAATTTTAACTTCTATCAACTCTTCCGACTTAATTGGTGATGCTGTTGCTAAATTTGTTAAGGAAGGTTTGGAGGCTATTAACTTTGGTACATTAACGACCTACGATACTATTAATTATGCTAATTATCGTATTGGCCAAGTTGGCTATGGTGGTCTCGATGCACAAAGCGGTACTGGCAGTGAAATTGATAATATTTACCATATCTTAAGCGCATTAAGAGATGGTGATAGCTACATTACTAATGTTTCAGACATTAATGCTTTTGTGACTTCAGATACATCTGGCGAACGCTTAAATGGCTTAATTCGTTTCATTTATGAATCACGCATTTTAAATACTCCTAATGGCCAAGCTTATCAAACATATAATACCGATACCGGCTACTCCATTAGTGCTCAAGGTGTTCTTTTATATAACATATTTAATTCTAGCGGTCTTTCTGGATTCATTGCCCGTGATGCTTTGACCGCTACTATTGAAACAACACCATTACAAAAGATTGAACAACTCTCTATCATTACCCATATGCCATATAGCGATGAAGATGCCATCAATGCAGGCTTAACATATGAAGTAGAAAGCCAAGGCTTACATCGCCTAATTGGTGTTACCAATGATGCTCATATCGATGCAAGCGTATTTACGGGTGCAGGCAATGATAACATTAATAACGTTAAAGACAATTATCGTGAGCCAATTTTGCAAATTATTGAAATTGCTTATAACGCCGATAGTGAAGGTCATCGTTCTGCTCTTGTTTCTGAATTTGTTTCTGGCTTACTCAATAATGTTTTAGAAAACGAATACAATGGTTTAAGTCTTAAAACTGGTTATGCTTACAATCAATTTACCTTTGGTAAACCTGTTAGTGATTCAACGATTAAATATAGTCATTACGAGACATTAAATGTTAAAGAAAAGAATGGTTTAACTGGCATTCTTAATTCTCTTGATTACGCTAGCCAACTTAATATCTCGGCCTTACTTTCAATGAGTGATGAAGAAAGACATGCTCTAGCAGATAATCTTGAATCTGCCTTCTCTCTTATGACCACAAATAGTGAAAATAGCGAAATCGCTAGAATCGTTTATTTAAACGATTTCCACATCATCTTAAAACCAATTGCTGCTATTCCAAATAAAGATTTGCAAGATTTTACCGCTTCTCTAGTCGATGAATCATCGCTATCAACAGCTAACGATTCTAGAACTGTTTATAGTGGTAACTTCTCCTTCTCTAACTATGGTACAGCGTTGAAGAATTACATCTATCCAGGGTTCTATTAATATGGCAAATATCATAGAAAAGGAAATAGTCCAACAAATTGAGGTGATGAAAAGCAAGTTTAGTGCCTATCTCATCCCTCTAAATAACGAAGATGATTTCAAACCGCTACTCGCGAATCTTCGTAAAGAACATAAAAAAGCTCGTCATATCGTCTACGCTTACCGCGTTGGTATGAAAAGCAAATCGTGTGATGACGGCGAACCGAAAGGTAGTGCAGGTCATCCCCTTCTCGAGCTTTTATACAAAAAAGATCTCACGAACGTCGCACTTCTCGTCGTTAGATACTTCGGTGGCACTAAACTAGGTGCAGGTAGACTTCTTAGAACGTATCTCCAAGCCGGTATCAACGTTGTTGATAACTGTACGATGATTCAAAATGAAAGGTAACATCATTATGGCAAATTGCAATCACGACTGTGCAAACTGTGGACAATCAGGACATTGTTCTGATGAAATAGTTAAATCAAAACCAAATGACGCTTCTCACATCAAAAAAGTGATTGGTGTCTTAAGTGGTAAAGGTGGTGTTGGTAAATCGTTTATCACATCAAGTATTGCCTCTTATTTATCCCGCCAAGGCTTAACCGTTGGTATTTTAGACGCCGACATTACAGGCCCTTCTATTCCAAAAGCTTTCGGCATCAAAGAAAAAGCATATGGTGAAAATAATATGATTTTCCCTGCAATCAGTACAGGTGGCATTCGTATTATTTCTGCTAACTTACTTTTAGACGATGAGACTGATCCAATTATTTGGAGAGGACCTTTATTAGGTAATTTAGTCAAACAATTCTTTGAGGATGTTGCTTGGGGCGAATTAGATGTCTTATTAATAGATATGCCACCAGGAACAGGAGATGTGGCTTTGACTATCTTCCAGAGCTTACCGATTGATGATTTAATTATCGTCACTTCCCCACAAGATCTTGTTTCATTAATCGTTAGCAAGGCTATTAAAATGGCTAACGCTATGAATATTCACGTCTTAGGCGTGATTGAAAATATGTCGTATCTTGCGTGCCCAAACTGCAATGAAAAAATCTCATTATTTGGCGAATCACATCTTGATGAATTTGCAAAGCAAATGAATTTCAATGTTCTCGCTAAATTGCCATTAAATAGTGAAAATACAAAACTCATGGATGCTGGTGAAATTGAAAAGTTAGTACTACCAGAAATCCAACCAGTAATTGATAGAATCAAAGGAGAATAATCATATGATTGAATTAGAATCTAGACGTAAAAAATTGTTCGATCAAATGAAAGACAACAGCATCGCTATTTTCTTTTCTGGTGTCAGTAAAGTCGCTAGCGAAGATGAGATGCTTCCATTCTGCGTTAATAATAATTTCTTCTATCTAACAAATATTAGACAAGAACATAGTATTCTTTTATTGATTAAAAGCATTGGTGTCAAAAGAGAATACTTATTCATTGATCCATATAGCGAACTTAAAGAAAAATGGACGGGCAAACGTTTAACACCCGATAATGCCTCTGCCATCAGTGATATTAAAAATATTTATACCACAGATAATTTCGAAACTATACTTGCATTAGCTTTAGCTAATGATAATAACCAATATGGTGATATTGATTGTATTTATTTAGATCTTTCTTCACCTGAACAAAAACTTAATGATGATTTCTTTATGAAAGATTTCTTCATGAAATTAAAAATTGATTATACAAACAAAGAAATCGTTGATTCATACTCGCTTCTTCGTGATTTGAGAATGGTCAAATCATCCTATGAAATTGATTCAATGATGAAAGCTATTGAAAAAACCAATAGCGGTATTATTTATACACTCAACAAAATCACAGCAGGCATTAAAGAACACGAATTAGCAGATTATTTTGAAATGTATGGCCGTGCTCATGGCCGTGCTCCTTTAGCGTTCTCAACTATTGTGGCAGGTGGTAAAAATGCTACATGTCTCCATTATCCAAGCCAAAATGACACTTTAAAGCAAGAAGATCTAGTGTTATTTGACCTTGGTTATTCAAACGATGGATACTGTGCGGATATTTCTAGAACTTTCCCAATAAGTGGAAAATTCTCTTCCATTCAAAAGTCTATCTATGAAGCGGTACTTACTTGTAATAAAGCTGTTATAGCATACGCTAAACCAGGCTTAACTATTAAGGAACTACAGGAATACGCTACAGAAATATTAAGAAAAGAATGTATCAAACGTAAATTGATGAGTGAAAATGATGATATTCGTAATTACTATTATCACAATGTTTCTCATCATCTTGGTTTAGATACACATGACGTTTCATTACGTGAAAAGCCACTTGAAAAAGGCAATGTCATCACAGTGGAACCAGGCTTATATTTTGCTAAGCTAGGTATTGGCGTACGTATTGAAGACGATATTTTGATTACTATGGATGGGGCTATTTGCTTATCTAAAAATATTGTTAAAGAAGTCTCAGATATTGAAAAGCTAATGGCGAATAGAGGTTAAAAATGAAATACATTCTTTCTATTGATCAAGGGACAACTAGTTCACGCGCTATCTTGTTTGATAAACAAGGTCATCCTTTTCAAATTGCCCAAAGAGAAGTGAAGTGTCTCTTTCCGAATTCTGGTTGGGTAGAAGCGGATGCTCTTGCTATTTGGGTAAGCGTGACAGAAGTCATCAACGAAGTGCTTATTAAGGCTAATATTTCCATTGATGATGTGGTGACTGTTGGCTTAACCAACCAAAGAGAAACAACTGTTGTTTGGTCAAAAGAAACAGGTATGCCTGTCTATAACGCAATTGTTTGGCAATCACGTCAATCCGCCGACATTTGCGATAAATTATCGGACAAAAAGGCACTTATTCACCAAAAGACTGGTTTATTAATTAATCCATATTTTTCTGCGAGTAAAGTGCGCTTTATTTTAGACCATATTCCAAACGGCCAAAAGCGTGCAGAAAAAGGTGAGCTTTTATTTGGTACAATTGATTCTTGGCTTATTTATAAAATGACTAATGGCACTGTTCATGCGACCGATGTCACTAACGCTTCAAGAACTCTTTTATTCAATATAAAAGAAATGCGTTGGGATGAAGAACTATGCCAAATTTTCAATATTCCAATGAAGATGCTACCAACTGTTAGACCATCAGCTTATGACTATGGCGCTTTAGACTTTTTAAAGAGCAAAATTCGTGTCACAGGTGTAATTGGCGATCAACAAGCTGCTTTATTTGGTCAAACATGTTTCGAAGAAGGCGAGAGCAAAAATACTTATGGTACAGGTTGCTTCTTGCTTGTTAACACTGGTAAAAATATCGTTCTTTCAAAAAATGGTTTACTAACGACTATTGCTTGGCAAATTGGTGATCAAGTGACATATGCTCTAGAAGGCTCAGTTTTTATCGGTGGAGCGGTAGTCCAATGGCTTAGAACAGAAATGAAAATGCTTCTTCGCTCAAAAGATAGTGAAGAAATCGCAACTGAATCACCAAGTGGCAATATTTATATTGTTCCTGCTTTTACGGGCTTGGGTACTCCTTATTGGGACGATGATGCTCGTGGTGCGGTATTTGGCTTAACAAGAAGCACTAATCGCAGTCAATTTGTTCGTGCATCTTTAGAAGCTATTGCTTATCAATGTAAAGATGTCATGGAAGTAATGCAAAAAGAAACTGGCAAAAAAATTAAGACTCTAAAAGTCGATGGTGGCGCTACTGCAAATGGCTATCTTATGCAATTCCAAAGTGATATTTTACATGCCACAATTAAATTACCAAAATGTCTAGAAACAACCGCTTTAGGCGCTGCTTATATGGCGGGTTTACAATATGGATTCTTTTCCAATTTAGAATGCATCCGTCGCATTCATGAATATCAAGCAATTTATCATCCAAATATGGATAAAAAAGAAATAACAAGACTTTACAAAGGCTGGAAAACTGCAATTAAAGCAACCAGAATTTTTAAGTAGAAGGGAGGATCTAATGGCAATCAAAAATATGCTAAATAAAGACCAGGTTGAGCGAATAATTAATGGTATTCCCGTCCATCTTTCTCTTGATGTTGATTACATTTATGATGTCTATGAAATGGCTAATGAAGCAATCGAAATGTTGGTAAATCAAAATCAACAAATAGAGGTTAATGACATCAACCAACAAGATTTACTATTTTATTGCATTGGTGAATATTACTATTCTGTTTCTAATTTAAGTGAAGAAGAAGTAAATAAATTCAAAATCAATGAAGATTATCCTTCAAGCATGGCCTCAGTGGCAGCGGATAAGTATTTATCATTATCAATTTTTAATCACGTCGAAAAGAAACTCGCTAATCGTTTCTTGCCTCCTGCTTCCTCTCTTAATATGTATATTAACTTCATGCTTAATATAGTAAAGGGCTATAAGAAAAACGATCCGCAATCTACTTTAATCAGTGACCTTCTTATGAAATCACTAACTATTTCTCGTTGTATTTTAGAACAATTATTGAATGGTTATGAAACTGAAGCATATTCATCTTGGAGAACACTCCATGAATGTGAATGCACTTTGATTATCTTGGATAAGTATGGTGAACCAATAATTAATAATTACCTAAAACACATGAATTACGGTTTAGCATTTAACGATTCTATTAAAGATAAAGCTCAACAAGATAAAGTTTTCTATGAAATGAAAGAAGAGATGAGAGCAAAACAATTAAAGAGCAAAGACATTCGTAAATACATCGAATATGGTTGGCTATATCCAATTGTCCCTGCGGATGATGAGACATTTAAGCTCAACTTTAGAGACGGGTTAGAAAAGCTTGCTGGATTATCAAGCTATGCGAAAAGATATGAGATTTCGAGTGAGATAATTCATAGCACGCCCCTTCTAATTTACTCAAATAAAGAATATTTCTATTACATGACTTTGCTTAGTTTATATGAAAGTTTCTTCCGCTTAGAAAAAGTGTTTGTCTCACTTTTCTCTAAACGTGTCTCAATGGAACAAATGCAAAGATACTTGCAAATGCAACGTGTTTATTATTCACAGCTTGTTATCATACATAAGCGTGAACTAGAAACATTCAAAAGACTCCAAAAAAGTTGGAGTGAAAAAAACTCGCATTAAGCGAGTTCTTTTTTAATCGTCTTGATAGCAAGATCCACCAATGAATTCACGAATGATTGAGTTACAAGGAATCCAATTGTCTGGCAAATCATTGAAGAATTTGAGCATACGAATTAATCTTTCTGCAACTGGGAAATATTCGCTTTCCGTACTAATTTCTTCTAGTAGAGGCATCGCGTATTTTTTCATAACGCTTAGTTCATAAGCAGAGAAAGAATTGAACACATAGTTGGCGCCCTCTTGCGTGTCATAAATCCATTTGAATTCGCCTCTTCTCACACGTGGCCACATTTCTAATGTACTTAATGCGGAGGAATTGCGGAATTGGTGATCACGCACAATTCTT
>JAKSVL010000027.1 GCA_024407995.1 Bacilli bacterium
CTATAACTTTTCTACTCATATCCATTTATATAATATACGCGCGCGTCGATTATGTTAACTAATAATTAAATTTTTTATGTTAAAAATAAAAGACAAATGCACAAGCAAACATTTGTCTAATAATAAATTATTATAACTACTAATAAAATACTTATTTATTACTTGTAAAATTATCTGGTTTCTATGACCTTTTCAATCTTTTCAGTTGCTTCTTGTAAAGCAATCTCAAGCTTTTTCGCAATTTCTTGGCCTTCTTTATATAAGACTAAGCATTCGTCTAAGGATAATGTTTGTGCAGAAATCTTTGCCACTATCTCATCTAGATGTTTCATTTCTTTTTCAAAATCAAACTTTTCTTCCATATTATTTGGCCTCCACTTCCAAAACTTCACTGGTTATTTCACCACCATCAAAGATGGTTTTAATCTTATCACCTGGTTTTGTCTCATTTATATTAATTGGTTTACCCGTTTGATCGACGGTTAATGTAAAACCTCTGCTCAGTACGTTTTGGGGGTTCAGTGCATCTAAAGTAGCCTTTTTGTGGGCCAACAATTGCTTTTCTTGTTTGATGTAATTGAGTGTGCTTTGGCTTAAATCAACTTTTAAAGAAGATAAATCTTCTTTCATGCGATTAACCAACCCTTTAATGCTTTCTTCCATATCTTGTATAGAAAAGGAAAGATGTTCAATGATTTCTCTTTGATCAATCGTCGCCATTTCCGCGGCGCCTGTTGGTGTTGAGGCACGTTTATCAGCCACGAAATCCACCAAAGTTGAATCGATTTCATGACCAACACATGCAATAATAGGCATTTTGCTGGCTGCTAAGGCTCTCACTAAGGTTTCATCATTGAAAGCGCTCAAATCTTCGCTAGCGCCTCCGCCACGACCAATTAAAAGCGTATCAAGTGGATAAGTTTGGGCAATATTGAAAGCATTTAATAACTCTTTCGCAGCATTATCACCTTGAACAGCGCTGTAAAAGACATAAATATCAGCTATCGGATAACGCCTTTTTAAATTGTAAAGAATATCTTTAATCGCCGCGCTATTGGGGGCTGTGATAACTCCAATGGCTTTCGGGTATAAATTGATTGGTCTTTTTCTTGATTGATCAAAAAGACCTTCTTGCTGTAATTTCTTTTTAAGTTTTTCTAATTCAAGCAAAGCTTGTCCAGCACCGACCTCTTGCATTTGGTAGACGATTATTTGATAAGTTCCTCGTCCAGGATAAGCATCAATTGAACCAAACACTACGACTTCTTGTCCGTTTACTGGGGTGAATGTATTTTTAGAGGCGTATGAAGAAAACATCATTGCGCTAATGATGGCCTTGTCATCTTTAAGAGAAAAATAAAAATGACCATTACTTGCCATTTTAAAATTTGATATTTCACCTTTTATATAAATAAACTTTAAATTCTCGTCACTGCTCAGCAATGCTTTGATATATTGATTAACATCGCTTACGGTAAAGACTGGACGATTATCTAAACTCATTGAATTACCTCATCTAATATTGCATTGATGAATTTGGCCTGTTTTTCTTCGATATACTTTTTAGCAAGTTCGACTGCAACATTAATAACAATACGTTTATCAATCTTTTCTACAAAGTAGAAATGAGCATAACTCATCAAAAGAACCGCTCTTGTTAATAAAGGTAAACGATCCCAAATCCAATCACGTAGATGTGGCTGGAAAGCGGAAACGATTTCTCCGTAATGAAGTAAGACATTCGAAATCATGTTCTGCACGTAATTACTATGTTCAGCTAAAGGAATATCAGTAATTTGTGAAATAATCTCATTTACATTGCGAAAATTGCTGTTTCCAGCAGTATAATCTGTCAACTCGTCATAAATGACGGTCATAATTATAAAATTTTCTTGATTGCGAGAGATTTTTTCCATAAAAAAAGAACTTTTATACTAAATAATTGAGATGACTTTTACTTGAACATCGAAAGGAACTTGTTCTGTGGCAATAAGAAAAGAATTGGTAATTTCTTCTTGAATTGTTTTGGTTACTTCTTGTAAATTTGTGCCTTTTGTAACATCAACTGCTACCCAAATATGAACGATTCCATGTCTAATTGTTGTTTGAACAGGACGATTAAGACGAATCTTTTGGTTCTTCTTCATATGGGCGTTCGATAACGAAATGCCTTTAATGTTTGCTAAAGCGTTGGTAACCAAAGAGTCAAAAACGTTTAAGGAGATACCAATTTTCCCTTTTTTAGCATAGTTATCAATGTAAATATAATCTGCCATAGTTTTCCCTTTACTATAATATATCTTACATATATTGTTTGTGCAAAACTTTCCTAAAAAATATTCACAAAAAAAGATTTGCCAATTCAGTGACAAATCTTTTAAATGCTTAAACTTACTTATTTAAGATTTTCAACTTGGCCAGCAACATATTCTGGAGTAAAGTTGAATTTCTTGATTACATCTTTTGCTGGTGCGCTTGCGCCAAAGGAATCTAAACCGATATTTGTAGCAGCATATTTAGACCAACCAAAGGTTGAAAGCATTTCGATGGAAACACATTTTTCTCTTGGCAAGTTGATAACACTCGCTCTATATTCATTATCTTGCCTATCAAAATATGACCAGCATGGCATAGAAACAACTCTAACATCAATGCCTTTTTCTAAAAGAAGAGCCTGTGCTTGAACTGCTAACGAAACTTCACTACCAGAAGCGATTAAAACGAATTGAGCATTCTTTTGTTCTTTGGAAACAACATAAGCACCCTTTTTAAGTTCTTCGCCATTGCTACCTTGTAATAATGGGAGATTTTGTCTAGAGAGAATGATAGCAGTTGGATGATTTTTGCTCTGCAAAGCAGCAAACCAAGCGCCATATGTTTCTCTTTCATCAGCTGGACGAATAAGATCGACATTAGGAATACTACGTAACATTGCTGCTTGTTCGATTGGTTGATGTGTTGGACCATCTTCGCCTACGGCGATTGAGTCGTGAGATAACAAATAAATTGCTGGTAAGTGGCTTAATGCCGCCATACGAATAGCTGGTTTCATGTAGTCTGAGAAGACAAAGAATGCACCGACGTATGAGCGTACACCACCATGTAAGAGCATACCGTTTTGGGCGCTAGCCATTGCAAATTCACGAATGCCCCAGTTAATATTGTGGCCCTTTCTATTATTTGCATCAAAGTTTGTTCCATTTTCAAGCTTGGTCATAACACTTCCTGCCACGTCAGCACTACCGCCAAATAAATTTGGCATAGAAAGCATTAAATAGTTGAGAGCTTGTCCAGATGCAACACGAGTTGATTTACTGGAACCATTTTCAAAATCAGGATAAACGCCTGGTAAATAACTATCTACATCAACACCATTCAAGTAAGCAAAACGATTGTACTCGTCTTTAGTTTTCTTATCTGCTGCTAATTTTGCAAGCTTTTCTTCATATTCTTTGTAAGCTTTTTCTCCGCGAGCACCAAAGGTGTTTTTGAATAAATCGCGAACTTCTTCAGGAACAAAGAAATCTTCGTGATCAAAGCCATAGCTTAATTTAGCAGCCTTGCCATCTTCAGCACCTAATGGATTACCATGGACTTTGTTTGTGCCCTGTTTTGCGCTACCAAAGCCAATGATTGTATGAATCATCACTAAAGTTGGTTTTTCTTTAGATTTTTTAGCTTTGCTAATTGCGGTATCAATTGCTTCAACATCGTTTCCGTCAGCAACTTCGATTACATCCCATTCGCTTGCTAAAAATCTGTTTTTAACTTGTTCTGAGAATGATAAATCCAAAGCACCATCAAGAGTAACTTGGTTGGCATCATACAATAAAATTAATTTATTGAGTTTAAGATGGCCTGCAAGAGAGATAGATTCTTGTGAAATGCCTTCTTCTAAACAGCCATCACCACATAGTGCATATGTGTAGTGATTGCAAATTTCATCGCCAAAGCTGTATAAGCCATTAACCATTCTTTCGGCCATAGCCATACCAACCGCTTGTGAAATGCCTTGTCCTAGAGGACCACTTGTTGCATCAACACCATCAGTCCAACCAAATTCTGGGTGACCTGGAGTTAAAGAATCAATTTGGCGGAATTGCTTCATGTCATCAAGAGAAATCTTATAGCCACATAAGTGGAGCATCGTATAGAGAAGTGCAGAAGCGTGCCCGCTTGAAAGCACAAAACGATCGCGGTTAAACCAGCGACTATTTAAAGGAGTTGCTACTAAATGCCTTGTAAATAAGGTATAAAGAGCAGGAGCGCTACCTAAAGCCATACCTGGGTGTCCAGAGTTAGCTTTGTTAATTGTGTCAATGCACAATGAACGGATTGTGGCGATAGCTAATTGATCATTTTTGTTCATTTTTCAAAACCTCACTTTTTAGTATCAATTTAGTATTTATTTAGTTATATATAGACAAAGTCTATTTTTAATCTTGGAATTTAATTCCTAACTCATCAAGTTGTGCTTGAGTGACGTTAGTTGGAGCGTTTGTCATTGGATCGACCGCTGCTAAGTTCTTTGGGAAAGCAATAACATCACGAATGTTATCAGTGCCACCAAGAATCATGGCTAAGCGATCTAAACCAAATGCCATGCCAGCGTGTGGAGGTGTGCCATATTGGAGAGCATCTACAAAGTAGCCAAATCTTTCTTGAATCTCTTCGTCGCTTAAACCGAGAATTTCAAAAATCTTTCTTTGAATATTTTGGTCATAAATACGAAGAGTACCACCACCAGCCTCATAGCCATTAATAACAATGTCATAAGCATAGCTTAAGACTTTTGTTGGATCTGTATCTAAATATGGTAAATCTTCATCTCTTGGACGAGTGAATGGATGGTGTGTAGCAGAAATTGCACCGCTTTCAACATCTCTTTCAAACATTGGGAAGTCAATAACCCATAACAAATCATAGGTTCCAGGTTTAATCAAGCCAAGTTCGCGTCCGTATTTAATACGTAGCGCACCTAAAAGAGGAGTGACTCTATTGTCGTTGCCAGCGGCAATGATAAGAACATCGTCATTATTAAGACCTAATTCAGCGTTTAACGCCTTATTTTCGGCTTCAGAGAGGAATTTTACGAATGATCCGACTAATTCATCATTCTCTTTTTTAATAACCGTTAAACCGCCCAAACCAAACTTTTTGGCTTCTAGAGCCAAACTATCGATAACTTTGCGGCTTGTTTGGCCAGCTACACCAGGAACAACAATACATCTAATCGCTTCTGCTTTTTGATAAGCTTCAAACGATGTGCTTTCAAAAATGTTTTTAATATTATGCAGTTCAATACCAAAACGTGTATCTGGTTTATCACTGCCAAATCTTTCCATGGCTTCTTTATATGTCATTTGCCTTAAAGACAACGTCACATCATAATTGATTGTATTTTTGAAAATATCGTGGATTAACTCTTCCATTAAAGCAAGGAATTGAGACTGATCAAGGAAAGATGTTTCAACGTCGATTTGTGTAAAATCTGGTTGGCGATCCGCTCTTAAATCCTCATCTCTGAAGCATCTTGCGATTTGATAATATCTTTCAAAGCCAGCAACCATTAAAAGTTGTTTGAACAGTTGTGGACTGTGCGGGAGCGCATAAAATGGTCCGTGGTGAATGCGTGAAGGCACTAAATAGTCCTTTGCGCCTTCTGGTGATGATGCACAAAGCATAGGAGTTTCCACTTCTATGAAGTGATGACGGTGCATAAAACTATGTGCAGTCATCTTTATGGTGTCACGGATATCAAAATAATGTTGCATACAAGGACGACGCAAATCAAGATAACGATATTTCAAGCGTGTATCTTCAAGCGCATCTGTCTCATCGGCAATAATTAAAGGTGTCGTTTTTGCTGTGTTTAATAGCACTATTTCACTAGCGATAATTTCGATTTCGCCGGTAGAAAGCTTAGGGTTAGCAACGGCACGTTTTGCAACTTCGCCTTTGACTTGAATAACATATTCATTTCGAATATCAGGGACATCAACATTATCATTCACCATGACTTGAATAATGCCTGAGCGATCTCTTAAATCGATGAACAAGATTGCTCCTAAATTTCTTCTTTTACTGACCCAGCCTAGTAATGAGACTTTTTCGCCAACATTCTTGAGACTAAGTTCGGTGTTAAAATGAGTTCTTTCCATTTTAATTCTCCTTACAATGGCATTGACATCCGTCACCGCAGCATTCGTCGCCCATTTCTTTAGAAATTGTCTCAATCAACTTCTCAAGTGGACAATTCACTTGTACGGTTGTCTCCATGTTCTTAATAATTACTTCTTGGTTATTTACTTCGTTTTCGCCAATTATTATGGCAAAGGAAGCACCTTTTCTTTCGGCGCGTTTGAACATGTTACCAAGTTTGACATCTTCAAAACACATATCGGTACGATAGCCTGATACTCTTAATTCTGCTGCCACTTGCAAAGCAAGAGGTTTAGCTAATTCACCCATTGGCATAACATATATTTCCACAGGATTATCTAGTCCTGTTTCTAACAAATCATCATCTCTTAAAACTGAATATAAACGGTCTACACCAAATGAAAAACCTACACCGGCAGCATTTGGTCCACCCAATTCTGCGACAAGTTTGTCGTAGTGACCGCCAGCGCCAATAGCGCCATAATTCGTGCCGTTTTTAGATGTGTAATGGAATTCATAAACTGTTTCAGAATAATAATCAAGACCTCTTACAAGAGTGTCATCCACAACATATGGGATTGATAAGTCATCTAAGAGAGATAAAACTTTATTAAATCTATTCTTGGCGTTTTCTGAAAGAAAATCTTTCATTTTTGGTGCGCCTTCCACTATTTTTTGATCTTCTGGAACTTTGCAATCTAAAATTCTCAAAGGATTAAGTTCATAACGAGAATGACAATCAGGACACATTTGGTCTAAATATTTCTCAAAATATTGTTTTAATGCTTTTTTGTAATTCTCACGTGATTCATCGTCACCTAAAGTATTAATCTTGATTGAGACATTTTCCAAATTCAATGAGTTAAGAATCGTATATGCTAACACAATTGTCTCAACATCGATTTCTGGAGAATTGTTTCCTACCGCTTCAACACCAAATTGTGTGAATTGACGATAACGTCCAAGTTGTGGTCTTTCATAGCGAAAAACTGGGCCGACATAATAGGCTTTAAAAGGAAGCTCGTTGGTATTTAATAGCTTATTTTGGATAATTAAACGCATGATACCAGCAGTAAATTCTGGTCTAAGTGTTATCGAGCGTTCTCCTTTATCAAGAAATGTATACATTTCTTTTCTGACAACATCACTACTTTCGCCCACACCTCTAACAAACAATTCGCTATATTCCATAACTGGAGGTCTAACTTCGTTATACGCAAATAATTCGCAAATTTGTTTTAAAAGATTTTCAATGTAGTTAAAAGCATTAGCTTCTTCACCAATAATATCTCTTGTACCTTTAACATTGTTAACTGCCATAGTTTACTCCTTAATGTATTACACGGTCGACTCGATAAACACCAGTGATACCCCTGAGCAACACAAAAATATCATGCAAGCGTTTAGCATCGGACACCATGATAGTTGCGCTGATGGTGGCTGACAAGTTTTGCGCGTTAGAGCGTGCGTGCAAATTATTAACGCCCACCTTTGCGTTGCTTAAAACCGCCATTACATCTACCAATAAGTTGTTACGATCACTAGCTTCGATAATAATATCAACTGGATAAGTAGCGAATTCGATATCATCACGCCAAAAGACTTCTAAAAGTCTTTCTGATTCATTCATTACATTTGGACAATTTTTGCGATGCACAGAAATGCCTTTTCCTCTTGTAATATAGCCAACAATGTCATCTCCAGGAATTGGAGTGCAGCAATTTGCTAAAGCAATTGCGACTTTGCCAGCACCACGGCAATAGACAGGACAATCATCGCTCTTATTGCCTTTTCTCTTCACAGTATTTAAAACAAGAGTAACTGGACGCTTAATCTTCAAATATTCTATCAATGAATTAGCAGTTGGCTTTCTTCCAGAAACACCGACAAATAAAGATTCAACATCTGGAACACCGAAATATTCAAGAAGCTTATCATTATCCAAAAGCTTCATCATTTCATCTTCTTCTACACCACGCTCATGGAAAGCGTCAATGCAGCTGGATCTACCGCGTTGAATTCTCTCATCGCGCATCAAAACAGTATTCTTCTTAGCAACATACTTTTTAATTGCGGTTTTAGCTGATGCTGATGCGACAAAATCCAACCAGCCTTCGCTTGGTCCAGGAGAAGTTTTTGATGTTTTAATTTCAATCATATCACCTGTTTTTAAAACAGTATTAAGTGGAACCATAATGCCATTAACGAGAGCGCCAACACATTGATCACCAACTTTTGTGTGAATGCGATACGCAAAGTCAACTGGTGTTGAACCGGTTGGTAATTCTATTACTTTACCCTTAGGGGTAAATACGTATATATGGGATTCGAAAATATCATGGTTTAAATTGTCCATGTAAGTCGAGGCATTATCGTTTTCAGATTCACTAGAAATAGCAACAAACTCTCTAAACCAGTGTAATTTATTTTCAATTTCTTTTTGTTCTAGCTGTGAGTTGTAGCCGCCTTCTTTATAGGCCCAGTGAGCAGCAACGCCTGTTTCTGCAACTGAATCCATTTCTTCAGTTCTAATTTGTACTTCGTAAAAATTACCATCGCCACCAACAACTGTTGTGTGCAAAGATTGGTACATATTAGCTTTAGGCATTGCAATATAATCTTTGAAACGGCCAGGAACTGGTTTGTACATTTGGTGAATAAGACCAAGAATTTCGTAGCATTGAATTTCAGTTTTGGTAATAATACGCAATGCTAAAATGTCATAGATTTCTTCAAATGGATGACCTTTAATATACATTTTTCTATAAATAGAATTGATTGATTTGACACGAGAAGATATTTCGAAAGGAATTTCTTTTTGAAACAAAACATCCGCTATGCGTTTTTTCAAACCATCAAGTGATTTTTGAAGTTGTTTGGCTTTTCTCGAAAGAAGTCTTTGAATCTCATGAAATTTTTCTGGTTCAAGATACGAAATGCAGATATCTTCCATTTCGCTTTTTATGATATCGAGACCTAATCTTTCAGCGATTGGAATAAAAACTTCCATTGTTTCTTTCGCGATGGCATGTTGTCTTTCAGGCAATAAAGCTCCTAAAGTACGCAAATTATGAAGGCGGTCTGCCAACTTAATAAGAATGACACGAATATCTTTTGCCATACCGATGAAAATCTTACGATGATCTTCGGCTTCAAATTCTTCGCTTGTAATTTTGGATAATTTTAAGCGCTGAATCTTTGTTAGAGCGTCAACGATTTTGCTAACTTCATCGCCCCATCTCTTTTGAATTTCTTCAACAGTAACATCTGTGTCTTCGACAACATCATGAAGCAAACCTGCGATAATTGTATTTGGTCCACATTGAAGAGACGCTATTATATAAGCGACTTCAACTAAATGATGATAATAAGGTTCTCCTGATCTGCGGAATTGTCCATCATGCTTCAGCATAATGAAATCATATGCTTCTCTAATTCTTCGACGATCTTCTTCGGAAGAAATATAAAGCATATAGATATCTTCAACTTCTTGGAAAGTGTGAAGAGGATAACCACCATTAACAGGAGCTTTTTTAATTTCCATACTCATATATCTTATGCCATTTTCTTAATTTTCAAAAGAAAATAAAGACTAACTTTAATATTTTGTCAAAATTAGTCTTGCGAAAATTGCAAAAGATAGAGTTTATAATAGTAGCCTTTTTGCTTTAAAAGAGACTGGTGAGTCCCTCGTTCAATAATCTCACCATGATTTAAAACTATGATTTGATCAGCATTTTGTATTGTTGACAAGCGGTGCGCAACAACAAGCATAGTTCCGATGCTCTTCATCTTTTCAAGGCTCTCTTGAATGAGTTTTTCGGTTTCGGTATCAATATTTGCAGTCGCCTCATCTAAAATTAGAATTTGTGGTTTATGTAAAACTGTTCTCGCAAAAGAAAGGAGTTGTCTTTGTCCTTGAGAGAAATTCTCACCGCGTTCAATCACTTCTTCATCTATTCCTTTATCTAGTTTATTAATAAACTTATCTGCATTGACATATGAACAAACTTCGTTTATTTCTTCACCGCTGAAAGATTCATCATGCAATGTAATGTTGCTTCTTATTGTTCCAGTGAAAAGGAAAACATCTTGAAGCATTTGCCCAATTGCCTTTCGTAAGGACTTGACTTCGATATCAGCAATATCAATATCATCGATAAGGATTTGGCCTTTTTGAATCTCATAATTTCTGACAATCAGAGACAAGATTGTTGTTTTTCCAGCACCAGTTGCCCCTACAAATGCGACTGTTTGCTTAGGTTCGATAATAAATGAGACATCTTTCAATATCCAATCTTCTTTCTCGTAAGCAAACCAAACGTGACGGAATTCAATCTTTCCTTTGAAACTATCAATTTGAATTGCGTTTGGCTTATCGGTTAATTCTGGTTGAACGTCAAGATAATCTTTCACTAGAAGTTCTAGCTTTTTGAATATGATTAATTTGGTCAGCAATGTTTTGAACAGGGTTAAAAAACCTAGATAAATAAAGGTAAAAAGCCACTATTTCACCAGGTCCCAAATCAAAAGAAACACCAACGATAAAAGTAACCGCTAAAGCAGAATAATATAAGAAATTAACAAACGGACGATAGATAGCAAAGGCCATAACTGCCTTAAATTTTGTTTTTC
>JAKSVL010000028.1 GCA_024407995.1 Bacilli bacterium
TTCTTAAGCCTAATGATTCAAGGAACATTGGCCAATAGATAGCGTGGAATCTAGTGATATCAGCGCCTAAAATGTGGATTGTTTCACACTCTGGATCTTGCCAGAACTTATTAAATAATTCTGGGTTATCACTATCATAACCTAACGCGGTAATGTAATTGGTTAAAGCATCTAACCAAACATAGATAACATGCTTTGGATTTTCTCTAATTTGGACGCCCCATGAGAATGATGTTCTCGAAACACATAAATCATCTAATCCTGGTTTGATAAATGTATTAATCATTTCATTCTTACGTGATTCAGGTACTAAGAATTTAGGATTTTCATCATAGAACTTAAGCAATGAATCTAAGTACTTATTTGTTTTAAAGAAATAAGCTTCTTCTTCTGCGGTTTGTACTGGTCTACCACAGTCTGGACAGAGATGTTCTTGACCAACTTGTGTATCAGTCCAGAATGCTTCACATTCTTTGCAATACCAACCTGTGTATTTGCCTAAATAGATATCATCATTTTTAAGCATGTGAGAGAAAATATCTTGTACCACTTTGGTATGACGTTCTTGCGTTGTTCTGATGAAATCATCATTAGTGATTTTTAACAAATCCCATAATTTATGGAAGCCTTCAACGATATCATCAACAAATTGTTGTGGTGTTTTTCCCGCTGCAGCGGCATTCTTTTCAATCTTTTGACCATGTTCATCAGCACCAGTTAAGAAATAACATTCAAAGCCACGTAATCTCTTATAACGCGCAAAAACATCGGTTAATGTTGTGCAATAAGCGTGTCCAATGTGGAGCTTAGCACTTGGATAATAAATAGGTGTAGTAATATAAAATCTTTTTTTCATGGCAAATGGGCCTCCTAATTTTATAAATAAATCTTAAAGATTTTCTTTCATTGTCGCAAGCATGACTGCTTTGATAGTGTGTAATCTATTCTCAGCTTCATCAAAGACAACAGATTGTTTTCCTTCAAATACATCTTCAGTAACTTCCAAACCATTAAGATGGAATTTCTCATATACTTCCATGCCTACTTTTGTTTCTAAATTATGGAATGATGGTAAGCAGTGAATGAATATAGCGTCATCTTTCGCAAAAGACATAACACGTGTATTAACTTGATAAGGTTTTAATAAATTAATACGTTCTTCCCAAACGGATGCATCTTCACCCATGGAAACCCATACATCAGTGGCAATAACGTCACAATCTTTAACACCGTTGATAACATCTTCAGTAAATGTTATCTTAGCGCCTGTTTCTTTAGCAATTTCTAAACATTTATTTCTTAATTCTTCGTTTGGCCAAAGAGCTTTTGGGCCAACCATACGATAGTCTAGTCCCATTTTAGCAGCGCCCACTAAATAGGAATTACCCATGTTATATCTTCCATCACCAAGATAGGCCATCTTGATACCTTTCAAATGACCTTTTTGTTCAATGATGGTCATGAAGTCCGCTAGTATTTGAGTTGGGTGATAATCTTCAGTTAAGCCATTCCAAGTAGGCACTCCTGAATATTGAGCGAGATCTACGACTGTTTGTTGTTTATAGCCACGGTATTCAATGCCATCAAACATTCTGCCTAATACTCTCGCGGTATCTTTGATAGATTCCTTTTTACCCATTTGAGAACCACTACTACCGATATAAACAGCATTCATACCTAAATCAGATGCCGCTACTTCAAAAGCGCATCTTGTACGAGTACTATCTTTTTCAAAAAGTAGAACAATGTTTTTACCCTTTAACAAAGCATGATCAATGCCTTTATGCTTTTTATCTTTCAAATCAATGGCAAGTGTTAACAAATCATCAATTTCTTCTGGTGTGAAATCTAACAGAGTTAACAAATTTCTTTTATACAAATTCATATTATTCTATATCCTCTCTTACCAACGGCATACACATACATCTTGGTCCACCTCGACCTCTTGATAATTCAGAAGAAGGAATGATGTGTACCTTAATGCCGTTATTAATTAAAGTAGCGTTAGTAATATCATTTCTTTCATAGGCAATCACTTCACCAGGTGCAATCGCGATAGTATTACTACCATCAGACCATTGTTCACGATCAGCGCTGATTGCATCGTCACCACCACAAGGAATAAGAGTGATTGGCATATTAATATATGATTCTAGGACTTCTTCTAATTTTTGAGGAAGTTCGATTACTTTAAGCTTATTATCTAAATTCATATCTTTAGTAATGCGATATATTTTTAGTTTTTGATAACAGCCTTTGTGAATGGTGAATTTGTTTTTATCCACTTGGGTGAATATTGTATCTAAGTGCATAAATGTGCGAGCGTTTGGAATAGTAAAGGCAAGCACTGTATCAAAATCTGTTTTATTGTTAAAGAAAAGATTTTTCGCTAATTTCTCCACTGCTTCCGCGCGTGTTCTTTGACTGACACCCACAATTAAGACATGGTTATTCAAAACCATAATGTCTCCACCTTCGATATTCACATCTTCATAACGAGAATAATATAAAGGTGTTGTTTTATAAATTGGATGATATTTGAAAATGTATTCACCAAAAATTGTTTCTCTTGAACGAGTAACAGAATACATAGAATTCAATGACACACCATCACCAATTGAAGCAAATGGATCTCTTTGGAAATAGAGATTTGGCATTGGATCTGCCACAAATAAATAGTCTTCCACATGATCCGCTAAGGATTTGATTTGATAGTTAGGTAAATCTGTTTTCTTAATGCCAGCAATAGTCTTAAGAACTAATTCCTTATTATCTTTATACGATTTTAAGTATTCCGTTGTTATTTCTCTTAATGTATTGCTATGAATATTAGCCTCTTTTACAAATTGATCAATGAATTGGTCTTTGATTTCATTAGATAAATCTAAAACATCTTTCATAAGATCGACTAAATAAACAACCTTGATTCCAGCATCAACGAATGTTTTAGCGAAAGCTTTGTGTTCTTTCTTTGCTAACGGTAACCAAGGAATATCATCAAATAATAAATCGTCAAGTTTACTAGGTGTTAAATTGTGTAATTCTTCGCCTGGTTCGTGTAATAAAACAACTTTCAATTTACCAATTTCAGAGTTGATTTTGATTTGGCTCATTGCGTTCTATGACCTCCTCATTATTCTCATTATTTATTTTATCTTGATCACCTTTACGATAATCAAATATTGCACTCATCGCAATAGAGAGTAAGACAATTAAACCGCCAATTAATAAATTAAAGGTGAATTCTTCCATTTGTAAGGCAATGGATAAGGATGACGCTACAACTGCAGAAAGTGGAACAAGTAATGAAACGGTGACAGCGTCGATATATTTGATAGCTCGCGCTCTTAAAACCCAGCATATTGCAGTACAAATAACGCCAAGGAACATTGCCTGTACTAGAGGCCATATATCAAATGTAAACATTAATTCATCAAATACTAATCCTTCAAATATGAATGAATAGGCAAATGAAACGACAGTTAGAACACATAATTGTAAGAAAACATAAAGGAGTGGATCTTTGTCTTTGCTAAATACTTTAGTGAAAGCGATATCTAAGCCAAAGAATAAGCCACCTATCGCAGATAAGCCATCACCTTTAAGACTGCCACTAGAGAAGAAATGCATGAAATCAAAGCCGTTACCCACAAGGAACAATGAACCGATGACACATACAATCGCAGAAACAACACTAACCCAAGTTGGTTTTTCTCTCACTAAAATAAACATGAAAATCGGAATAGTAATACATGAAATATTTTCTAAGAAAGCATTTTTAGAAGGTACTGTATATTTCAATCCAACAAATTGGAAAATGTATGCTGCGGCAAGAAACAAACCTGCAGGAATACAAATTAAGTAAGATTTATTAATTTTTTTGAAATTTTTATTAATGAAAATGGCCATAACAATAACGGCAAACAAACCACGCAATGCGATAAGCATGCCTGGTGAATATGAATCAAAAACAACTTTAGAAATGACAGGAGCTATTCCCCAAAGAATCATTACTCCAATCAAGATAATAAATGAGATAACTTTAATCTTCTTCATAGCCGCAAAAATTATAATGTTTTTTCTTAAAAATAAAAACCCCTTTATTAAGGGAGTTTTCTATTTTGATTTTGTTTAGCTTATTTCTTTTCGTTTGTTAAGCCATATTTACGGTTGAAACGATCAACACGACCATCGGATTGAACAAATCTTTGTTTGCCAGTATAGAATGGGTGGCAGTTAGCACATGTATCAACTTTGATTTCTTTCAATGTTGAACCTGTTTCGAATGTGTTACCACATGAGACACATGTGACTGTGCAACGATGGTATTCTGGATGAATGCCTTTTTTCATAGCTTTTTTTCTCCTTCCGCCTTGAACTGTAGTGTCGTTCAAAGAAAGTTTGCTCATAAATACTAACAAATAATAATTAGGTTAGCAATTATATTTTAAAAATTTCATTTTTCCGTCAAGTTCAAATGCGCAATAGATACATACTTTCTACTTTGCTATATTTCAAAGACAGTTTGGTTTCTACCAGGCATTAATTTTGCAAAATAATCTGTGATATTTTTTGTTTTTTCACAAAAAACACGGACATTTTTATGACAATTATAAAAACTGGTATATTATGAATATAAGAAATTGAGGTGATAGCGATGAAAAAGATATCAACTTTTAGACTAGTAACGCTGGTTTCTTTGCTTGGATCAGTTTTAATAACAAGCTTAAATCCAAAATCAAATAGAGTGTTTGCGGAGGGCTCATCAGAAGAACCACCATCCTCTAATCCTGATTTTTCTAATTTGAGCACTAAAGCTTCATTAAGTTTTTCATATGATGAAGATTATTACAAATTAGCGCCTGTAACAAGCATGGATGAAATCAACGAATATGAAAAATATGTCATAGTAGGAGAATACGAAGATTTCTGCTTCGAACCAGATTTCGTGGCTTCTAAAACTAATATCATTTATGGTGCAAATTCACATATGTTAGGCAATTCGTCTGACTTTATCCAAGATGGATATGGTGAATCACCTGACGAAGGAATAACATTCTACAAAACAGAAGATAAAGATTATTGGACAATCGCCCCTAAAGGCAATAAATATGACAAAATCGGTATTGTTGATAATAATCTTGGAGACAATATTTACGACAAATTCTATCAGCCTATTCCAATTGGTAATCTTTTTGTAAGTTCCGAAGAAAATGGTAATTGTAATTATCATTTTGATTTTTCGTTTGACGAAGATGGAAACTTCATTGTTACCCCATATTCTACAGATGGTGAATACATCAATAAGAATAGACAACTAACATTATTGGAATATCAGGATACCGATGGATATCCAAATATCTGTTTTAACTTTGAAACAAAAACAAAAGATATAGCACCATTGAGGCTATATAGAGAAATTCAAAAGCCTGATTGGAAAGATGAACACTATCAAAGAGTTTACAACGTTAATAACGTAACTGATGGTGAATACATCTTAGTCACAAAAGATGGATTACTTATTGAACAACCAGACAGAATTCAATACGATACCGCTTTATATCTCGATGACAGCAGCTTAGAAAAAAGAGCAGTTACTCATGGTGATTCTAACGAATTCGTACAAAATAATGCCGATTTAGCGGTATATTCATTCGAAAATACTGATGCAAATGGCTATTCCAATATCAAAATTGATGGTCTTGGTTATATTGCAAAAGACGTACCGTTGATGGATATGGGTGGTTATTCAAGCGGCATCAAATTCGTAAGCGATAGCGTACAAGCCTCTAAATTCAAAATGATATTCAGCTACAGAGGTGTCATTTTTGTAGATAATGAAGAAACCCCGTATTATTTAGCCAACGCAAAAGGCAATGAAAAATATACAGATGAAATCCTATATTCAGAACAATATAAATTAGTTAGTGGGTACGTCTATACCGAAATGTCTTATCTTCCTAAAGATGAATATATGCTTTATAAAAAGGTAGATATGTCCACTGTTTGGAAAAACAAAGTGACATTCTGGGGTGCTTATAGTGATGTTGAATCGAAACAACATGCTTTATCACTAAAGATTGCCTTATTTATTCCTAGTGAAGTGTATAGCAAGATAAGATTATTCGGTAGTACACTCCACTACTACATGACATACAGTTTTAATGATGGAACACCAAGAAAGCAAGAACTATTCAATGTTCCACAAGATACTGCTGAAAGACCAGAAGGTATTACCCTTTCCGTTGTCTTTAGAAACATTCCTCTTACTGATATTGATGTTAAGTTTAATGCATATGCAAGCTATTCAATTTTGGATAAGGTGACATATGATTCATTACCATTAAATAATGGTGAGGGATACACAATTAGATCAATGGCAGAGAGATACATCTCTGATTATGAAAACGACCCAGCCACTTACGAAGATGACATTGGTCCACATATTGACGCATTAAAAGCGCTTGTTAATTTAGGAAGGTAATATTATGAAAAAGAATGATAAAAAGTTTTTAATTCCAGAAGCTGAAATTATTTTTGTCACTACTGATAGTGTTATCTTAACAAGTGGTGAATACGCTAAAGGACGCAGATTCGGATTTGGCTTCGATGAAGATGAAGACGAGGGTCTTTGGCTTAATATTTAATTATTTTCCTTATACTTTTTAAGTATTCATCTTTAAAGATGGTTTTTGCTATAATAGTGCACGTATGGTTTTAAGAAACGACACTTACATTCTTGTTCCTGCTTACGAACCTAATCATTTGATGATTGATCTTTTGATTAATCTTAAGAATGAAGGTTTTGACGCTATCGTTGTTAATGATGGCTCTAGTGAGAAATATGACGAGGTGTTTGAACAGGCTAAAGAATATGCTTTAGTGCTCAGGCAAGATATCAATCGCGGTAAAGGCGCTGCCTTAAGAGCGGGATTTTCTTATATCAATTTAAATTCCAATAATCATAAATTTGTCATCACTTGTGATGCAGATGGTCAACATGCTATTAAAGATATCATTAGAATCTATGATAAGTTACATGAAACAAATAACATCGTTTTCGGCTGTCGTAAATTTGATAAGAGCGTACCTAAGAGAAGTAGAAATGGTAACTTCATGTCGAGACTATGCCGCACATTAGTGACCAAAGACTATATTTCAGATGACCAATGTGGACTAAGAGGCTTTCCAATTAAAACACTTTATGGCATTGTTTCAATTCCAGGCGATCACTATGAATATGAAATGAATGTCATTTGCACATTACAGATTGAAAAAATCAAAATCGAAGAAGTGACAATTGATACTATTTATATTGATGACAATTCATCCTCGCACTTTAAACCAAATCTAGATACATTTAGAATTCAAAGGACAATATGGTTGAACGCTATTGTGCCACTTGTTTGTGCATTACTCAGTATTGCCATGTTGTCAGTGTTGACAGTTATATTGCCTAATTGGAACAGATATATTCAATTTTTGCTTTCATATTTGTTCTATTTTGAAGTCTCAATGGGCGTAACCGCTTTAGTGTGGCCTACCAAGAAAATGGGTAGACGTGTATTGATTGAAGGTATTTATTCCACCATTAAAACATTATTAGTGGGCGGTTTATTTGCCCTATTCTACTATGTATGTCATATGTACTCTTCGATAGCATATACAATATCGTTAATATTGGTTTTCATTTGTAATTTCCCACTTGCGCTTTTAGCGTACAAAATTAAAATGAAAAAGCAACGAAAGTAAGAAGGAGAAAAGCGTTATGAAAGAAAATTTTGCGATTATCACAGATGCCGGTGGTGATTTCACTAGAGAAATCATTGAAAAATACGGTATTGAAGAAACACCAATGTCCACTATTGTTTGGCCTGACGGTGTTGAAAAACCAAGTGATTTATATTGGGACACAATGCAACCTGATCAATATTTCGCTATGATGAACAACAAGAAAAACAATTTTGTTAGTTCCATTCCTTCACCAAAAACAATTAGCGATAGATTACTCCATTTAGCAGAAGCTGATAGAAATATTATTGTTATTACAATTAGTTCTACCATGAGCGGTGGTTACAGTGCTTTTACTGTTATTTCTAAAGAAATAATGTCTTTATATCCAAACGTCAAAATTACAGTGATTGATTCATTAAGATATAGCGGCGCTATTACGTTATTAGCGGTCGAAGCAGCTTTATGCCGTGAAAGAGGCATGACTTATCAAGAAACAGTTAACTATTTACAAGATTTCCGTTTAAGAATTCACGAATGTGGTTTCTTAGATGACTTATTCTTCTTAGCAAGAAAAGGCAGAATTCCCAAAACAACGGCTTTCATGGGCAATATGATTGGCGTCAAACCAATGGCAGATCTTTGCAATGAAACAGGTCAATCGATGGTATTGGGTAAGGCTCGTGGTTATGGAAAAGTCATGAAAATCTTCCCTAAATATATTCAAAGAACAATTGGTGACTACAAGAATAAAGTATTCGTTGTGACATATTCTGCGAGAGAACCACAAGCTCTCCAAATGAAAAAAATCATTGAAGAAACATTCAATCCTGAGCACATCATCTTTGTCCCAATGGGTCAATCAACTGGTTGCAACGTTGGTCCAGGCTTAGCAGCAGCATTTTATGCAGGTGATGAAAAAGTTTCAGAAAACTGCGTAAGAGAAAAAGCCATTTTAGAAGATTTACTTAAACAAAAATAATTTATGTGGGGCATCATCTTTTTAATTATCGGCATAGTCTTAGGGGTATCTTTAGTTGTCTCTATTATCATGACTTTTGTCGTGGCCTATATCGTTTATAGCAAAACATTAAAAAGAGGCACCAGTGGTCACTGGGGCAGAGAACAATGTTCTGAACCAGGATGTATTCCACTAGAAACAATGTGGGATCGCGGTATTGTTTGGAAAAACGAATACGCTTCCTATATCAAAGATTTAACTATTACATCCAAAGATGGTTTGAAATTAGTGGGTGAGTGGTTTGATTATGGCTTTGATAAAACCGTTATTATTCTTCCTGGTAGAAGAGAAACACTTATTTATTCATATTATTACGCAAAACCATATAAAGATTGCGGTGTTAATGTTTTAGTAATCGATCATCGCGCACATGGTCTTAGTGAAGGTAAATATTCTACCGGTGGTATCAAAGAGGCAGAAGATGTCAGTCTCTGGATGGAATACCTCCATAATGAATTAAAACAAAAAGAAGTTATTTTACATGGTATATGTGTAGGAACATGTGTTACCTCTATTGTCGCTACTAAATATAAACCCGATTATTTGAAAAAAATTATTTTAGATAGTGCTTTTATTAACTATAAAGAAATTTACAAAAACCATTATCTAGAATCAGGACACAAATTATTCCCTGTTTATTACGAGATTTGGTTTTGGTTTAGATTCTTCACTAAATGCAAAGTCAGCGATTCTAGACCAGAAAAATATTTGCCAGAACTCACATTACCAGTTTTATTTATGTGGGGTGATGAAGACCCTTATTGCCTACCAGAAAAAAGCAAACAATTATTCGCTAATTGCGGTTCAAAAGATAAAGAAATACAATGGTTTAAAGGGGCAGGACATTCAAAGCTCAGATTTAATGATGAAGAACGTTATGATGCCCTTATAAGTGACTTTCTAGCTAGACATATGTAGTTTTGCAACCAAAAGTTGCGTAAATTCTAACCAGAGTTGGTGGCGCAACCGAAAAGGCAAATGTTAAATTACTGGTGTC
>JAKSVL010000029.1 GCA_024407995.1 Bacilli bacterium
CTCTTCAAAGGCGGACATCATGGTAGTTATACCGCGAACACCGATAACTTATTAAGCGTTATCAAACCAAAGACAGTCTGTATCTGCTGTTGTGCTGGTAGTGATGAATATACAAGCAACCCCGATAATATGTTCCCAGCACAAGATGCTGTTAATAGAATTGCTAAATACACGGATAAAGTTTATGTCACTACAGTAGTTAGCGATGATGACAAAGGCTACAAATCAATGAATGGAAATATTAATTTCCACTGCGAGAGTGGTCAGCTATATACGGTCACAGGAAGTAATAATTCGATTATCTTAAAAGATACCGATTGGTTCAAAGCAAATCGGACTTGGCCAACTTATTAAAAAATAATAGCAAGAATTAAAACTTGCTATTTTCTTTATTATGGGGTAAAAATATCGGTGATGAAAAACCAAAAGAAAACTTTAAACCCATATTTATTAGTTATTTTGTCATTCGTTGTCATTATTTTTATTGGCGCTTTGCTTCTTTTTATGCCATTTGCTAGAAAAGATAACGACTTCGCTAGTAATTTTATTGATCCTTTATTTTTGGCCACAAGCGCTACTTGTGTGACTGGTTTAAATAGTTTTAAGCAAGGCATTGGCGATGAATTAACATTTGCTGGTCAATTAATAATTATTATTCTTATCCAAATTGGTGGTTTAGGCTTTATTACATTATTAACATTCTTTGTGACTTTATTCTCCGGAAAGTTGCAATTCAAAGATCGTTTATTTATTTCATTAATGGTCAACAGCGAAGATGCAGCAGAAGTTGTTTCTTTCGTTAGAAAGATTATTATTATTTCTTTCAGTTTTGAATTAATAGGATTTTTACTTGGTTTACCAGTATTTTTGATTTGTTGTGAAAACAAAACAGAGGGCATATGGTATTCATTATTCACATCTATTTCTAGTTATAACAACGCTGGATTTGACTTATTTGGTAGCGCTTCTTTGATTAGAGGCGTGGGTGGTAGCGAATTCGTTAACAATTTACCAGATTGGGCTTATTACTATATGTGCTCATACATCATGTTATTGATTGTTGCTGGCGGTATTTCATTCGTTGTTGTCATGGACATCTTCGCTAAACGTAAATTTAAGCAATTACGTGTTTTTACTAAGATATCTTTATTAATGACTGCTATATTACTAGTCTTAGGCTTCCTTACTTTCTTGATTAGTGAAGGATTCACCTCACCTTTTGACGCTTTATTCCAATCTGTCACATGCCGTACAGCGGGATTTGCTACAATTAATCAAGATAGACTATCTGCTGTTAGCAAAGCTGTATCATGCTTCTTAATGTTCTTTGGCGGCAATCCTCTTGGCACAGCAGGTGGCGTAAAAACAACAACCCTATATATTATTGTTTTGGCGATGATTTGTTACTTAACAGGTCGAAAAGTTACTTCATTCCACCGCCGCTACTCAAACGAAGTTATTGTCAAAGCTATGTCGCTCGTCTTATTAGCGGTCACCACTATCTTTGTTGCATTCTTTGCAATGAACGCATTCGAAAGCAATTTAGATATGGAGGCTATTGGTTTAACTAGTACAAAATCATCCGCTTTAATTTATGAAGTGTTCTCTGCTTTCGGCACCGTTGGCGTGACAGCAGGAATTACTCCATATTTATCAGTGGGTTCAAAAATCGTTATCGCAGTCTTGATGTTTATCGGCCGTTTAGGACCAATTACATTCTTCCAACTTCTCGGCAGTAAAATGCGCTTGGATGACAAGAGCAAATACCGTTATGTCGAAGAAGATTTCTTAATCGGTTAAGAAGCTTTATTACTACTATGAATCGCATCGATAAGAGCGAGCTTTTCTAGTGGGCGGTGTAAATAGTAACCTTGCATTAAAGCGGTATCATCGATTTCTTTAAGTAATAAGTATTGGTCAATGTTTTCAACACCAACGATTGAGGCTTTTAGGCCAAGAGTCTTGATGTTTTCCAACAATGTTTTAATGTCGTTCAATCTCTGACGATCACTATCGATATGATTAACGATATTACGGGAGATTTTAACTTCATCAAAGCCAATTTCTTTTAAGGCATCAAGAGAAATGAATCGACCTGTGTATTGATCACACACAAGAACGATATGAAATAATTTCATCTGTTTAGAAATAGATTTGAATTCATGGACGTGGTTTGCAACATCACTTTCAGGAATTTCAAACGCCAAGAAATTACGTGGTAATTTAGCATTATCAATATAAGCTTTTGTATCAATATAGAAGTTCTCATCGGTAAAGAATGAGTAATCAGTATTTAAACTTAAGCGTTGGAAACGTAAGTTACTAAAGACGGAAGAGCCATATTGTTTATATAAACCAGAAATGATTTCTAGCAATGCATTAGAAATAAGACCAATTTTATTATGGGCTTCTGCGACTAAAGCGAGTTCATCTGGTCTAAGAGCAATATTGGTAAAACCATCGGTAATACGTAAGAGAAGTTCAGCACCAAAGATTTCTTTGGTTCTAGCATCACACATTGGTTGGAACATAACATTGAATGTTTTATTGGTAAATGATGTTTCAATAACTGAGAGCAAGAAAGCGTCTCTATCAGCACTTCTTGAATAGTTGCTATCATCGAAGTAAATGAAGTTTTTGTTAATTTCATATTTGCCACGGTTTGCAAATTGTTCAGCTTGTTTTAAAACGGTTTGAGCATTTGGATATGAGTGAGGATAACCAATTGGTAAATATGTGAATTTAACTTTAACAGAATCACTGTCGCCTAAAACAATTGCTTGTGAAATCTTAAATAATTTTTCACATTCGGCGATGATATCAATTTGACCATATTCGGTAAATAATAACGCGAGAGTTTGGTTATTGAAATAATAGATATTTTCTAAGCTATTATGTTTTTTCTTCACTTGAGAAATGAATTCTCTAATGATTGCTAAATAGCCTTCTGAACCATTAGATTCAATCAATTCACTGATATTATCAGTACGGAGGAGCAATAAGTAACCCTTACCATTGATTTCATAGCAGTTATTTAAAGCTTCAACAAGAGAACCATATGAATTGATGAGAAGATCAGGATTATATCTTTGGGTGCCTTCTTCTTTATAAAGATTCTTTAATGTCAAAACATGATATGGTGAACTACGGTTAGATAACACTAGCGATGTTTCATAATTATGATTCTTAATTTCATTAGTTTTCTTATTGCCTGTCAAAAGAGGGCAATCTGGACATGGTTTATCTAAACCATATAAGGCTTTATAACATTTTTCTCCTAAAGAAATATTGGAGAAAATGTCTTTCATTGTATTGGACGCTCTTAATAAACGATAGTCATTATTAGAAATACGATAAGTGGCATAACCAGAAAGTTTTAACAACGAATCAATTTCTTGCATGGAGTTACGCACTTCTTCATCTCTTCTTTCGCCTAATAAAATAGTAGCAATCTTATCGCACAAAACGACAAGAGCTTCTTGAATATATGAATCAATATGGAATTCTTTTTTAAGATTGAAGAAATAAACAGCACCAACAACATTATCGCCATCGTTAAGCATATAGAACAAACCGCTTTCAAGACCAACGCGGTCTAAGTGGCGTCCAAGAGCACTGTTGGCGTTATTTCTAAATGAGAAATAATATGAACCATCTTCATCTTTAGCAGCATTCATTGCATAAACAAATTCTTTTTCGATATTTTGACTATTGGTTAACGGAGGAACATCTTTATCTTGGTTTTGATAAATGAAATGATAAAGATTTCTTTCTTCATCAAAGGAAATAATGCCACCATAGTCAAGGCTGAAATAAGAACGAATAGCCTTGATGACTTTTTCCACTTCTTGAAGGTTCTTAGAGCTGTTCTCTAAAGAGAGATTCAAATTATGAAGAGGGGCCAAAATCTTTGACATGGTATTTAAATTCATAGAATTTTTCAAGATTTTGTTATCAGTTAAAGTTGTTAAACGATTTGGTAAGTAGACATTAATGATTTCGCCTTGACGTTTGGCGTATTCTAGGTCAGGAAATAATTCTTTAACATCAGAGAAAGGATAACATACGATGGAGAAATGGGCCATTAGACTGGCCATACCATCGACTGTACGTTTGGTAATTGTGGCATTTCTAATCACAATTTCTAATTGCTCACGAATCTTGCTTAATGAATCGATACGTGGGAAATAGAATAACAAAGATTTTTTATTTTCATTGATGATGTATAAGACATTTTGATAGTTACCAAAGAATTTACGCATCAAAGCGAGCAAATACTCGGTTTCTTTATCGGTGAGAACATCATCATTAAGTTCATAAGAAAGTTCTACTAATAGGTTACGATAGTTTTGAGAAGCAAAAATGATGCTTTCAAGGTTCATCTTAAAACTTCTTAAGTAAACGACATTATTTTCCACATCGGCGTAATCAAGATTGATATGACTGTAGTCAGTGGAATTAGAAATTAATGTTGAGTTATCTAATTCAGTCTTTAATGAATCAACTTGTTGGTTCAAAGCGACAAATTCTTGATAAGAATGATTTGGGTAATCAATTAAAGCATTACCATTATCAGTGATATTTCTAAAATTAAAGAGTGTAGTATTGTACAAGCCTCTCACAAATAAGGCATCAAATTTCTTTGTAGTTAAAACGGTGAAAATGATATAAATAGCCGCCATTAAAAGGCCATATACGATAGCTAAGATAGAAAATAAAGCATTTTCAGTAGTTACATAGGCAATAATAAAGGCAGAAAGGCCGGCTGTTTGAAGAATAAAGAAAACCACAGGGAAAATACCGATTAAACGGGAAAAGCTTGTGATGGAGCGTTTTTGACGATAATCTTCGTTCATCTTATTTGCCTCCTTCAGCAATAACCTCGTTATGGCCAATGTCACCAATACAAGTAACAACAGCAATACCGATGTTTGCATATTCTTTTAATGCTTTTAGATATGTTTTAATATTCTTTTCTCCATCAATGTAACGTTCACCGATTTTAACAGAGCCAAAAGCAATCTTTTTTAAGTCACTTACTAATGCAATGCCTGCACTATTGCTATCAAATACCACGCTTTTGTTGAAGCCTAAAATGTGTTCGCCTTCTTTTAAATGATTGATTTGATCGGCACGATGGTAATCAACACTAGTTGAAACAAAATTAGCGTTTTTAATTGTACAATAGGTTCTCTTTTCGAAGGCACCACTTAAATAACCAATAATATCATCTTGGCAAGTGAAAACCTGATCAAAACCAGGAATTTGTCCAAATTTCACATCGTCTTCATTAATTTGATCAACATCTCCTGCGATAACACGTTTAGAAACAACAATATCTAAAGGTTTCAAGTCTTTCGAGAATGCGACACATCTACCGACATTGAAAATTAAGAAGATAAAGTACTTTTCAATTAAATAAAGAATGAGAGCGCTGCTGACATAGTTTGTTTTAACTTGATCGACTAAAACAACACCTTGATTGAAGATTGTGCCAATTGTGATTGTGTATTTATTAAAGATAGTTTCTTGTTTTTTGTTTGTCATGATACTTTCAAAATAGAGAATATCATCATGTTGACTACCGACGATTAAAATCATTGTTTCGCAACCTCCTTCTTTTCAAATGGGTTTCCTAAAAGGAACTTATCATAATCCGCTTTGCTAATAGGCTTGGAATAATAATACCCTTGAATGGTATCGCATTTATTTCTAGTAAGGATATCCACTTGTGCTTTATTATCAACGCCTTCGGCGATAACTTCCATACCATTAACTTTACATAAGCCAATTAAGAACTTAACAATTTCTCTAGCTTTTGGATCGGTTTCAATGTCATCGATGAAGGTTTTATCAATCTTAACAGCGTCAAATGGAATCTTCTTTAAGTTACCAACGTTAGAAAAGCCAATACCAAAGTCATCCATCAAAACGCGGATGCCTTTTTCTTTGAGCTTTTTAATAATGGAAATAGAAAGGAATTGGTTAGCCTGTGATGTCGCTTCAGTAATTTCAATTTCAATCAAATGTGATGGAATTTTATATTCATCCATAATGGCGACAATCATATCTAGGAAGCTTGCAGAATAGAATTCATATAATGAGAAGTTAACAGAAACAGGTAAAACTCTTCTACCTCTTCTAATTGAATCGTTAAGATCTTCACAAACTTTTCTTAAAACGAAGGTATCGATTTCGTGAGTGAGACCAACAGCTTCGGCTTTGCCTAAGAATTTACCAGGTGATAACAAACCATATTTTTCACTATTCCAACGAATAAGAGCTTCACTAGAAACGAAGCGTTTGTTCGCTAAATCATATTTTGGTTGATAGTAAACAACAAATTCTTCTTTTTCTAAAGCTTCGTGAAGTTCATCAACGTCATTGGAGTTAACTGTTTTACGGAAGCCTGGTTGATAGAAGGTGACACTTTCGAAGTTTCTTTCTGAATATTCACGAGCGACTTGCGCGTTTTCTAAGTATTCGAGTAGAGTTTCTTGATCACCAACTTTTTCAATACCGAAGAATGGTTGCACAGAAACATAACGACAATTCTTATCGGCATATTCGTAAATAGCTTTGGTTAACGTATCACAAATACCAGTAAGTGATTGATCGTTTTGTTTGAATGTATAAATGAAGAAAACACCACGGTTGAATGCAAAAATGAATTCACCTTGGCTCACTCCTAATGTTTTTGGTAAATCGTTTAAAAAATCGACGATAAAACTATTTAAACCAAAGATTTCTTCAGTACGGTTAACGTTTTGCGCAACAACGATGTTTGAGAAAGTAAAAGCAATGATATGCTGAGCTTGTTTCTTTCTAAATCTTGCGATAGAGAAGACTTTTCTTTGCAAGGAATACAAGTTATTGAAATCTGTTTTCTTTCCTAAGACGTTTAAGTTATCCAGTTGAAGAACTCTTAAGGATGATTCTTTGTAAATGAAATACGCTAAAGCAAGCACGAATGCTGCAGAAAAGAGAATTGGTGAACCAATGAAAATGATGTTAAGGATGTGATTACCTTCGAAGATGTCGCCTAAAACAACAGGAACTAAGAAGGCGATAAAGAATGTCATCAAAACGCCAAGGACAATGACGAACACCATAAATCTTTTGCTACGTACTTGCATAATTACTTACCGTCCCCCTTCTTTTTACTGAGCATTTCTTCTAAAAGTTGTTCTTTTAGTCTCTTTTTATCAGCCTCTGATAATTCAGTGACACCAGAATTTGCTTTTGTTTCACCAGCTTCTCCTTTTTTAGGAGTGTTGCCAGCAGGAGCTTCTTCTGGATCTTTATATGCTTTGAAAATATCAATCACACTCGTGATGATAAGGAAAAATGCTGGGATTAAAAGAAGAATTAATAAGCCCCAAACGGAACTCACAAAGCCAAAGACACCACCAAGGAACGCGCTACCAATAACAACACGGCCTAAAAGTTGTTTTTCCGTGAATGCTTGATATTGGTTGATGGTAATTGGAGGTTGTCCTTCTTGCCAACCAAGGTTTGTTGATTTTTGGTTAATACCAGAAACGATAAATGTATATCTTCCTTCGCCTTTTTTGAGGTCTTCATTAATATGAATTTCTTTCACTCTGTGGGTAATTGGATAGTTAGCAGGTGAGGTGCGAGTAGTCAATTGTGTATTTTCTACTGGGGACGTGTATGCAGTAACAGCGGAATAAACATCAAAGAAAGTGACATCAACATCTTTTCCTTTTTGGAAATCTTTATAAATGGTTTCAGGATCATCAAGATGTGTCACAATGGCACTTCCCACGTTATACGCGCCAACCATAGAATCGGTTTCAACTACGAATGTACCATAACCAAATTTTAATGTTTGACCATAGTGATCATTCTTATGAACCATACCATCGATTTGGGCAAAACCAAGAATAGCGAAAATCGCTAAGAAAAGACCGGTGAGAACCCACTCGATGATTTTCCTAGCCGTACTTTTTGGCTTCTTTGATGTTTCTTTCTTTTCTTCGCTCATAATCCTTATAATTTAATGACTTTTCCACCTCTGTTTTTCTTGATGGCGTTAGCAAGGTTGAAGTCGTCAAATATTTTGGCGTCTTCTTTATAAATGGATAGTTTTCTTTCATTTACATAGTAACCACCCATTAATTTAACAATGAATTTACCAGGAATCTTTGGCAATTGCTCTTTTTGCTTTGGAGCAGGTTTAGCTTGTTTTTTAGGCACAGGTTTCTTAGGCGCTGGGGCTTTCTTGACAACAACAGGTGCCTTTTTAACAGCTTTTGGTGCTGGAGCAACTGGCTTTTCTTCCACTGGTGCCGGGGCTACAGCTGGAGCCTTCTTAGCAGTCTTTGGTGCTTTCTTAGCTGCCACTGGTGCTGGTTCGACTGGAGCTTCCACTATTGGTTCAACCACTACTGGAGCAACCTTTGGTTTTCTGGTGGCTTTACGAGGTGCTTTCTTAGGCGCTTCTTCCACTACAGGTTGTTCATTAACTGGTTGTGGTTCTTCTTTAATGATAGGTTTAGCAGGTTCACTGACCTTGTTGGTGGCAGGTTTTCTTGCTTTTTTAACTTGTTTAACCACTGCTGGTTGTTCTTCCATAACTTGAACTTTTTCTGAAACTGGTTTTTCTTTTGGCACGCGTAATGCTGGTGTATTGGCGATTTGTGGCCAGATTTGTAGTGCAGCCTCATCATATGTGACTGGTTCACTATATGGATGTTGATATTCAGGAACGACAACTGGTTGAGGTTCTTGAACAGGTTGTTTTTCTTCTGATAATTGATTGACAGGTACTTGTTGCACGACTGGTTTTTCTTCAACTTTAGCTTTTTTCTTTGGTTTACGGATATTCTTAATTTGTGGCCAAAGTTGTAAGACAGCCTCGTCGTAAGTAACTGGCTTTTCGTATGGGTGAGAATCTTCGACGACTTTGTAAGAATCCATTTCATTTTGGAATGCTTCTCTTTGGACAACACCTTGGTCAAGCAAAGAGGCCGCAATGATTTCGTTTCTTGCAGCATTGAGCATATCATCTTCTTCTTGTTTGATGATTTGTCTTTCTTGTTCAAGGAGAGCAAGTCTTGCAGCTTCTCTTTCTTGATCGATTTTCGCAGCAACCTTGTTAAAGGCAGCGATTTCTTTATTTTTACGTTTAATAAGATCGTTTTTCTGTTTGAGATCTTCTTTATATTCTGCTTTAGCAGCATATTCATCAGCGTAGTATTCTCTTTCTCTCTTAGTTGGGTGA
>JAKSVL010000003.1 GCA_024407995.1 Bacilli bacterium
AATTATAACTTTCAAAAAATGTCTCCAAGTAAAAGAAAGTTTACATCTTTTTCTTGCCATACAAATAACAAAAATGTAATATTTTTCCATTCATACTAGGAGGTTGCGTCTATGACTATTGGTGAAAAGATTGTCCACTTGCGTATTGTTAATAACATTTCTCAAGAAGAATTGTCTAAAAACTTAAAAGTCTCAAGACAATCATTATCTAAATGGGAAAATAATGACACTTTACCTCCTTTGAATTCTATTAAGGATTTATGTCAAATCTTTAAAGTATCCGCTGATGAACTTATTGATGACAACATTGTCATTCATCGTGGCAAAAGAGTAGAACTCCCTGATGAAAATATCAAAACAAAATATTTCGGTACTGATGGTTTTAGAGGCGAGGCTAATGAATCATTAAATTCAGATAAAGCTTATAAAATTGGTCGTTTCTTAGGTTGGTTCTATAGCAATCCTAAATACAATATGCAAAAGCCAGGATATCGTCCAAAAATTGTTATCGGTAAAGATACAAGACGTTCTTCCTATATGCTTGAATATAGTGTCGCTGCTGGTGCGGCTAGTAGTGGTGCAGACGTGGAGTTACTCCACGTGACCACAACCCCATCTGTTTCATATATCGTGAGACAAGACTGTTTTGACTGTGGTGTGATGATCACGGCATCCCACAACCCATTCTATGACAATGGTATTAAAGTCATTAATGCTAATGGTGAAAAACTTGAAGATGGTGTGGCCTACTTAGCAGAAGCTTATTTGGATGGTGATTTTAAAGCCCTTGGTCTTGAAGATGAAGAAGATTTACCATTTGCTAAAAGAGGCGATATTGGCACAATCAACGATTACTCATCTGGTAGAAATAGATATATTGGTTATCTTATCTCTTTAGCAAGACATTCCATGAAGAGATTAAAAATTGGTTTAGATACTGCTAACGGTGCTTCTTGGATGATTGCTAGAAGTGTTTTTGAAGCACTAGGAGCACAAGTGTTTATCGTTAACAACCATCCAGATGGTTTAAATATAAATTTCAATGCGGGTTCCACTCACATTGAACAATTCTGTAAATTTGTAAAAGAAAATAAATTAGATGTCGGTTTCGCCTTTGATGGTGATGCTGATAGATGCATTGCCGTTGATGAAAATGGCAAAGAAGTCGATGGTGACAAAATCATGTATTTGCTTGCCTGCAAGTTACAAAGTGAAGGTTCCCTTGAAAAAGATACTGTCGTCGCCACAATTATGTCCAATAGTGGCCTTGAAAAGGCCCTTAAGAATATTGGCCTTAAATTGGTGAGAACCAAAGTTGGCGATAGATTCGTCTTTGAAAAGATGATGAGTGATGGTTACGCTCTTGGTGGTGAACAATCTGGTCACGTTATTATTAGAAAATATGCTACAACTGGTGATGGTGTTTTGACTGCTATCATGCTCGCTGAAGAAATGCTTGAAAGAAAAGAAACTCTTTCTAAACTTGTCTCACCAGTGAAATTATTCCCACAAAAAACCAAAAATATCAAAGTCACTGATAAGAATGCAGCGGTAGAAGACGCTGCAGTCAAAGCTAAATTTGACGAAGTGAATAAAGAGATTGGTGATAACGGGCGTGCGTTATTAAGACAATCTGGTACTGAGCCAGTCATTCGTATTACTGTGGAATATCAAACCTTACAAGGCTGTGATGAATATATCGAGAAGATATATAACGTTGTGAAAAAAAGAGGCTTTGTCATCGATGAATAAAAAAGCAGTTTTAACAAAAGATTTATTCAATATCGAAGAGCCTTCATACATGAAAGAGTTTTTTGGCAGATATGAATATCCTTGGCAAATGCTTCCTCATATTAAGGATCTAATAAGTGAATTATTAGAAAAGGGCATTCCAGGATATACCTTACTCAAAGAAGGTGTTTTGATAGGTGAGGATGTGAGCATCGCGCCAACCGCGACAATTATTCCCCCTGCTATTATCGGTAGTCATACCGAAATTAGACCAGGTGCCTTTATTAGAGGAAACTTCATCTGTGGTGAGAACTGTGTTCTTGGTAATTCTTCAGAATTCAAAAATGCCATTCTCTTATACCACGTACAAGTCCCACATTATAACTATGTTGGTGATTCCATCCTGGGTAATTATGCTCATATGGGTGCAGGTTCAATCTGCTCAAACCTAAAAAGCGATGGAAAGAACATCACCATACATGGTGATACTGAAATCGAATCCGGTTTAAGAAAAATAGGGGCAATCCTAGGAGATTATGCAGATATTGGTTGCCAGTCCGTTCTTAATCCAGGAACAATCATTGGCAAACATACACAAGTGTATCCATTAAGTATGGTACGCGGTGTGGTCCCAGAAAATAGTATTTATAAAGCAAAAGATAATATTGTCGTTAAAGAAAAGAGGTAAAACAAAATGAAAGTAGTTATCGGCACAAACGAAGAAATCAGCAAATTGATTGCAGAAGAATTTATCAAGCAAGTCCAAAAGAAACCAAATAGTGTTCTTGGTTTAGCAACAGGTACATCTCCAATTGATGTTTACGCTAATATGATTAAGGCTAATCAAGAAGGTCGTGTTTCATTTAAAGATGTCGCCACATTTAACTTAGATGAATATATTGGCTTAGAAGGTACACACGATCAATCTTATCGTTATTTCATGAATAAATATTTATTCAATGGTTTAGACATTGACAAAGCTCGCACACATGTTTTAAAAGGTGTTGGTGATTATTTAGCATATGCTAATCAATACGATGCTGAAATCGCTTCTTTCGGTGGCATTGATTTACAAATCTTAGGTATTGGTAGTGATGGCCATATCGCTTTTAATGAACCAGGAACTCCATTTGATTCATTAACTCATGTTGCAGAATTAACCGAACAAACAATTAAAGATAATTCTCGTTTATTCAATGATATTTCTGAAGTCCCAACTAAGGCTGTTACTATGGGTTTAAAGAGCATTATGAATGCAAGAAAAATCGTTTTAATTGCAACTGGTCAAAATAAAGCACAAGCAATTTATAATTTATTAAAAGGTCCAAAGACCGAAGATGTTCCTTGCTCAATTTTACAAGATCACCCAGACTGCACAATTTATTGTGATGCTGCGGCATATAGCTTAATTAAGTAAAAAAAGCACCAAATAAAAGCGGCTGAAACACGCCGCTTTTTTATTGGCAATTTTTAAAAATTAGGGTTTTACTTACAAAAAATGCTTAAAAATGCGATAATATAAACGTAAATGTTTAAAATTAATGACTCTGTAATCCATTGCCGCGAAGGTCTTTCCAAGATAGTTGCTATGAACAGCATGAATGGAAAAGATTACTTTTTAGTGAGCGTTCAACGCAACAGTGGCGAAACAATTTATGTGCCAGTGGAAACTGCTAGTAGTATCATTCGTCCTTTAATGAATGAAAAAGAAGCAGATGAGTTATTAAGATATATCAAGAAGATTCACAAAGAATTCAACACCAATACCAAACAAAGAAGAGACGCTTATAAAAAGATGCTTTCTTCTGGTGATGTGAAAGAAATTGCTTATTTATATCGTCAATTATTTTTCTATAACAAAATCGGTGGTGAAAATAACACCGAAATTAAATTAGGCCCAGTTGATATTGATATGCTAACTTATGCACAAAATATGTTGATGGATGAATTGTCAATCACTTATAACGTGAAATTAGAAGAAGTTAAAGACTTCGTTGAAAAGAGAATCGCTAAATTATAAATTAACCCACTTTAATAAGTAATCGGTTAGTTCTCTAATTGAAGAAAACGGCATGTCGTTAGGACATGTTTTTTTAAGCTCATCAAGCGTTCTAAAACCATAGGCCACTAAACGATAATCTAGCTCTGCGTTACTCGCGCTTTCTTTATCAATATCAGTGTCACCAATATATAAACATTCTTCTTTGTTAATATCATTTTCTTTAACTATTTTATTAATAAGATATGGATCTGGTTTTTTAGGATGATCCATATATGAACCTTGAATGACATCAAATATACCAGGGAACTCTTTATTAATAAGTTTTTGTGTTAAATCATTGTCTTTATTAGAGACCACAACTAGTAAACATTTTCCTTTTAAAGATGTTAATAATTCCTTAATTCCTTCGTAAGGTTTTGTATAGATATCATAATGTTCTAAATAATAAGATTTAAATAAATAAAAGACCTCTTTTTCTTTTTCTTTAGTAATACTATTACCAGTACATCTATTGATTAAAACTTGTGTGCCATTTCCGATTGCTTTTCTCACGAATTCAATGCACCTCTCCTCTAAATTGAAGGAAATTAAAGCGTGATTAACAGCGTTTGTTAAATCTTGTAAGGTATCAAGAATCGTGCCATCAAGATCAAAAATAATTGTTTTCATTATTTAATCTTTTTAATTACTTCAGCGACATCTTCGTTGAATACTAAATCACAGTTAGAATCATATGAAGTAGCTTCTTTGTTGATAACTACCAAATAACGACCCTTGAAATAGCGAACAAAGCCAGCAGCAGGATACACTCTTAATGATGTACCGATAATAATCAAAAGGTCGCATGTCATTATAGCGTTGATGGATCTACTGATTGTATCTTCATCCAACGATTCTTCATATAAAACAACATTTGGTTTAATCGTGCCAACACATTTATCACAATGCGGTACACCCTTAGAATTCATCACATAATCTAAACCAAATAAGCGCCCACATTTTTGACAGAAATTTTGATGAACTGTGCCGTGCAATTCGTACACTAAAGATGAGCCAGCTTTTTGATGAAGGCCATCAATATTTTGAGTAACAACAATTACATTTTTACCCTTCTTTTCTAAATCTGCAAAAAACTTATGTGCGATGTTTGGTTCGGCATTTGGGTAGCACATTTTGTCTTTATAAAATTCGTAAAATTCTTCTGTGTGCTTGACAAAGAAGGTATGAGAAATGATATCTTCTGGTGTCGCACTAAATTTTGTTTTTTGATTATAGATGCCATCAGCGCTTCTAAAATCAGGGACGCCACTAGGCACAGATATACCCGCGCCAGTGAAAACGACGATATTTTGACACTCGCCGATCATCTCTTTTAAATATTCATATTCGTTTTTCATGACACTATTTTAACAATTTATTGTTAGTTTGTTTAGGGCAATTGTTAATGAATTATATAAATTTAATATGGTCAAAATTATGTCGGCGTGTATAATACTCGTGGGACATCGGTCTCGCATTATTATTTGATATATGGGCAAATTAAGATTTACATTAACTAGTGTCGTATTTTGGATAGTGTTAGTCCTATCCTGTATTTTGTCTGAAAGCTTTATTGTTTTTAATAGCGATCCACTTAAATCGTTCTCTAGTGATTCCGCTTTTTTCTTAACTGTCTCCATTATCATCTTATTAGTGTTTTATTATTTCCTCGAACATAAAAAGAATGGTCTTAAATTCGACAAAATTCTTTTACCAAGTTTTTGCATTATTGGTTTATTGCTTATTCTTAATGTCTTCCGTCAAGGTGAACGTTCCTTCATTAGCTATTCAGGAATGTGGGACTTCATTATTACTTTTTCTTTTAAAGATCGCTTTATGGCGGCCTTACAAATTGTTATATGGCTAGGGGTTGTTTATGGTCTAATTTTCTCTTACAATCGCTTGCGATTGAACAAAGAAAGCTTCAGATGGATTGCTAAGATTTATTTGCTAGGTATCATCTGTGTTTCTTTTTTTGATCACTTTTTAGAAGCAGAAACTATCGGCGGCATCTTTAACGGCACATACGAAGGCGAAGGTTTAGAGTTTGTCACGGGCAATCCTAATGTTTGGTCTTTATTAATATTCTCCGCTATATTGTGCGCTTTGCTTCTCTGTTATAAGAGGTTTAATTGGTACTATTTAGCAGCGATGATTTATTTATTCATCTTCAACATTCTTACGACTTGTTCTTCCACATTCTATATTTCATTTATCGCTATTACAGCGTTCATTATTTATGAGATTGTTTCAACATATAGACACGATAAATATCATCGTCGAAGATTGACTATTATTTATCTCAGTTGCCTTTTAGGCGCTGTTGGTTTATTTGCCTTTTTAGTATTGCTTCAAGTTCCAGTTTTTTCTAACATTTGGTCTTTCATTATTAGAGAACTATTCCAGAAAGATTTTATGACATTAACTGGCCGCACTGATATGTGGCAAAGAATCATTATTTTGATGAGTGGAAATCCACTAGATATTATTTTTGGTTTAGGCCATCAAACAGCCACTTTTGTTTTTAGAGAATATATGGGCACATCAGTTAAAAGTGCGCATAATGCTTTCTTTGAAATATTCTTAAGATATGGTCTAGTTGGCCTATTAATTTATGTTGGTTTAATTGGTGTAATTATTTATTGTTTTATTTTACAAATAAAGAAGAAAAATTATCGCTTCTCTTTCTTCTATGGTATTTGCTTCATCAGCATTTTCATGCATTCATTATTAGAATCTACAACTTTGTTCACGCCTAATATTGGAGGTCTATTCTTCGGTGCGGTTTTTGTTTTACCAGTTATGAACATTCTTCAAGAGAAAAAAATCGCAGAATTTAAAGCAGATATATTAACTATTAATGTTACTAAAGAAACAATTAAATCAACAACAGCTATATCACATGTGGTACAAATTGCGTATTCAGTAACGTTAACAATTATATTAAAAAATATTTTTAATATTGGGCCATATCGCTTTATACTAATTCTTATCTTTTTGATAATGATTAATACAATTGTGATTTCTCGTTTGAGAAAAAATAAGAATTATAAACCATTACAAATTCTATCTAATAATATATTATTAAGATATCAAAACGCAGTGAAAAAGGAGAGAAACGATGAGTAATGATGCTGGAATTAAAATTATAACTTCGAACAAAAAAGCCCATTTTAATTATTTCCTTAGTGAATTCACTGAATGTGGTCTTTCTTTAATGGGCACAGAAATCAAGTCCTTAAGGACCCATGGTTGTTCCCTTAATGATTCTTATATTGTGATTAGAAACGGGGAAATGGAAGTCTTAAATATGCACATTAATCCTTATGACAAAGGCAACATTTTTAATCACGATCCTTTAAGAACTAGAAAGCTCTTATTACATAAAAAAGAAATTAGATGGTTTGATGATAAAGTTAAAAGAGATGGCTACACTATCGTTCCTACGCGCGTGTACCTAAAGCGTGGTAGGGCGAAGATAGAGATTGCCCTTGCAAAGGGCAAAAAGCTCTATGACAAACGTGAAACAATCAAACAAAGAGACATTAAACGCAGCCTCAAGAATGGAGATAATCTATGAATATAAAAGACTATTTTGAACAAGCCGACCGTGGTGATTATCAACGTGAAAACTTTGATGACTTTTTGAAGAAAGTCTCTTTTAAATATAACGTTCCTTCCATTCATATCGCGGGCAGCAATGGTAAAGGTACTACTGCGAACTATCTCGCTAACATTTATCAAGTTCATGGTTTAAAAGTTGGTCTATACACTTCTCCATATTTAAACGATGTAAATGAAATGATAAGCATCAATGGAGAAAACATTTCTGATAATGATATTGAATCCGCATTAAAAGAGAATGATAAATTGTTCCAAAAATATGGCTTGTCCGCTTTTGAAATTCAAACATTTATTGCCTTAAATTATTTCCAAAAAAACAATGTTGATTTAGCCATTATTGAATGTGGAATGGGCGGTGAAATTGATGCCACAAATATCTTTGAACCAATCCTTTCAATCATCACATCAATCAGTCTAGAACACACAGCATTTTTAGGCCGCTCTTTGTGTGAAATTGCTTATCAAAAAGCCGGTGTTATTAAGGATGAAATTCCTGTTATCACAGGCATACTTGAAGACGAAGCTATTAACACAATCGTAGAAGTTGCAAAAGAAAGACATTCCCAAGTTATCGTTTCAGTCGAACCTGCAAATGTAGTTTATAGTGATTATGGTTATACATTTGCATATCTCACCTATACAGATCTTAGAATCAACTCTTCTGCAACATATTCATTAAAAGATGCTTGTATCGCTTTAGAAGCGGTCAATAAGCTACAAGATAGATATCAAATTAGCGAACAAGAAATTCATGAAGGACTCGCTAAAACATATATGCCAGTTCGTATGGAAATTATGAACGAGAAACCACTTATCATTATTGATGGTTCGCATAATCCAGAAGGTGTGTACAACATGGTTAAATCACTACCTTATGTCGTCGGAAATCGAGAACTTCACGTTTTATTCGCTTGTTTTAAAGATAAAAATGTTGAACGTATGTTGTCGTATTTAGGCGAATATAGTAAGGACATTACTTTAACAACATTCCCACATAAACGTGCTAGAACAGAAGAAGATTATTTCCTCTATTTAGACGATCATCATTTTAGCGAAGATGCGATTGCTGCTTTAGCTGAACTAAAGGAAAAATATCCAGAAGATGTAATTTTAATCGTTGGTTCATTAGCGTTTGCAGCATATATGAAAAACACAATAAAATAGGTTAAAACAAATGCATTTAATTAAAACAAGATTAAGCGTTATACAAAAGATTTGCCTTTCTGGTTTGATTATGGCTTTGGTCGTAATTTTACAAAAAGTTGTGGCAATAAATTACCTCGCGTTTGCGCCTTTTTTACGTGTCAGTTTAGGTGGGCCTGCACTCATCATGTTTGCCTCCATTTTATCAGGCCCTGTTTATGGTCTTTTTATCGGTATGGGCAGTGACCTTTTGGGCTATCTTGTTTTTGATCCAAGAGTGTATCCTCCTTACTTACAAATCACTGCGATTTATGCTCTTCTTGGTTTTGTGAGTTACTTTATTTTTTCTATCGTTTTTTCTATCAAAAATCGTAAAGCAATGGCCATCACTGAGATTTGTTTTCTTGCCGCTATTTGGGCGGTAGTGGCCATTTTTACTTTGACCAGAAATGAAATCACTTTATTTAGCTCAACATATGAGCTTTCAGTTTTAAGCAAAACGCTAGTATGCACTGTTTCAGGCGTCATATTGCTCGCTATTATTCTTTTAAGTATTTTAATCAAGCCAAAGGATGATAATGTCTTAGCGAGCCCATTACACATTTGCTTCGCCTCATTTATTTGTGATTTCTTTGTTTTGGTCTTGTTTGGCAGTGTGATGAAAGCTTGGGCATTTGGCTTTGCCACTTTCTTAGCAATTATTGTTTCACAATCGTTAGTAATGTTCTTTAACGTATTTATTGATACGTTCTTTATTTCAGCGTTCCAACGCTTCACTAAAAAGTTTTATGTGGGAGATTAGTATGGAAGAAGAAAAGAAAACTCTTGATGAATTAGATGAAACTGAAGTCGTTCCTGTTGATGAAAAACATGAAACATTTCATTTCCCTTGGGCAGTCGCTATTATCATTGGCGTTTTGATGCTTTTAATCATTGCCTGTTTTATTGTAATCATGATTTTGGAACACTAATTATTAGTGAATTTCCTCAAAATTAGCATGTAAAGAGATAAATATTTCTTTACAAAAAATAGATGGAGTGATAGTGTATTAAAAGTTAATCGTATATAGGGGGTCAGGAGATGAGAATAAAAGTTCTTTTGATTTGCGAGGAGTGCCTCTCCCGAAACTATACAACAACGATTAAAAAAGAAGGTGCTTCAAACCTTCAAATGAAAAAGTATTGTAAGCGTTGTAATAAGATGACGCTTCACAAAATAAGTAAATAGGAGGTCCAACTATGGGTCTTGGAAAATTTGCAAAAGATGTAGTTAAAGAAGGCAAGCGTGTTCGCTGGCCTAAGAGAGATGTGTTAATTCCATCAATTATTGTGGTCGTTATCATTTCTGCATTAACCGGCATCATCTTGATGGGTGAAGACGCACTTGGTAAAAGTTTAATTGATGTTTTAAAACAAACCTTCAATAGATAGGAGTAGTGTTATGGCAGACGAAGTTAAATTTACAGATAGCACCACCGATTTAAGTGAAGGTGAATCAAATGTGACATTAGGCGAAAAAGCTTGGTATGTCGTTAATACTTATTCAACACACGAAAACAAAGTTAAAGAAAACCTCCGTCGTCGTGTCGAATCTATGGGTTTGGAAGATTTAATCTTCCGTATCATCGTCGCAGAGCAAGAAGTTCCTGTTATGAAAGATGGTATGCCTACAGATAAAACTAGAATGAAAAACCTCTATCCAGGTTATGTCTTCGTAGAAATGATTATGACAGACTATGCTTGGTACGTTGTCCGTAATACTCCAGGTGTTACAGGCTTCGTTGGATCTTCTGGTAAAGGTACAACACCATCCCCAGTGCCACGTGAACAAATTGAACCAGTTCTTAAAAGAATGGGTGAAATTGACGCTGATATGTTTGATCGTTATAGTGTTGATGACTATGTCAAAGTCATCCATGGTCCACTTGAAGGCACCGAAGGTAGAATCCTTTCTATCAACCGCGATACCAAAGTCGTTGAACTCGAAACCATCTTCTTTGGTAGAGCAACTAAAGTCGAAGTTGACTTCTCTGAAATCGATAAGATCTAGAGTCGTTAATAATAAGCAACAAAAAAGGCTCCAATCGGAGCCTTTTGTTTTGCAAACAAATATTAAAGAGTTCTCTTTTTCTTTCTGCCACCATTGATGGCTTCACGGAAGTTTCTGATTTCTTTTGTACCACCAACGACGAAGATTGTGTCATCTGGTAATAATGAGTCATTGCCACCTGGGACAAATGAACGGCCGTTTCTCATAACAAGAACGATACTGACACCATATTTATCTTTGGATGATAAATCTTTTAATTGTTCTGGCACATAACCATTGTTAATAACGATAGAAACAACAGAGTACTTATCATCTAGTTTATAGAAGTCTTTAAAGTCTTCGTTACCAAGTCTATTTGCTAAAGCAACACCTGCAGCTTTTTGTGGCATGATAACTTCAGTTGCCCCTAACTTTTTCATAATTGAGGTGTAATATGGATCGTCAACACGAACAATGATGGTTTTAACGCCTAATTCCTTAAGAATAACTGTAGTTAAGATGCTAGCTTCAATGTGTGAACCATAAGCGACGATAGCAGCATCAACGTCCTTAATACCTAAATCCTTAAGAGCTTCTTCATCGGTACTATTAGCAACAGCGACAGTAGGAAGTAAGCCACTGATTTTTTTGACCGCTTCTTCATTGCTATCGATAGCGATGACATCCATGCCATTGTCTACTAATTCTTCAACGATAGAAATACCAAATTGTCCAAGTCCGATGACTGCAAATGATTTTTTAGCCATATAAAGATTCCTCCTCTAACCGATTAAAAAATCCTCTTCAACAAAACTATAATGTGAATTCGTTGTTTTGTCCAAGTTATTTTGGAATAATTGGAAAAAAGCCATTGGTCCCAAGTGACCAATTAACATTAATAAACATAACACTAATTTCGATCCTGTTGATAAGAATGGTTCTAAGCCTGTATAGAAACCAACGTTACCAAAGCAAGAGAATACTTCGTATAAATAGAAAGATGCTTTGTCATTAGCGATTTTTTCGCTTAATACATAACCATCGACATCTTTTACACCGAATAAAGAAACCAAGATAAATGACACAAATAAGAAGGTAACGATAATAAACACTAGTGACATACTCTTGGCCACAAGATCATAACTATAACGGCGTTTGAAAGCAGATAATTTCTTGCCACTGAAATAAGAAATAATTGTCAAAACAATAATGAAAGCAGTGGTAATTTTTAAGCCACCCGCAGTAGAAAGCGGCGAGCCACCAACAAGCATCAAAAGACAGCAAATCATACGACCAGGAAGAGAAATATCTTCTTGAGGATAGATGGTAAATCCAGCAGTTCTACAGTTGATAGATTGCATCAAAGCTTCATATAAATTCATCGGATTATTTGCCTTAAATCCTTCGGTGAAAAATAGTAAGAAAGTGGAGATAAAAATCATACCAAAAGTCATGGTCAAACAGACCTTAGTAAAAGCCGACCAACGACGTAATGGTTTGTGCTCCACAATGATATCAATAATAACTAAGAAAGAGATTCCGCCTAAGAGGGATAAAATCGCCATGTAGATAGTGGAATAGTAGTATAAGAAATTGCTTGTAGAAATAAAAGTACCGCCAGTGGCGCTTAAACCATCAATTAGCGAGGACGTACCGCTAAATAAGTCGAACCCCACATTGTTAAAAGCGGAAACGGCATAGAAAATAGAATAATAAATACCTTTTAAAGGATTATCAGGGAAAACTTGTAAAAAGAAAGGCACACCGAGGGCAATTCCAATTGCTTCACATACCGCGGTAATTGCGATTAATCGACGCACGTACTTCACGATTTCGCCAAAGTTATCAAAAGAAATAGCTTGAGAAATCATTAAGCGATCTTTAAATTGTAATCTTCCTCTAAAAATAGTAACTAAGAAGGTTAAAATTGTAACGATACCTAAACCACCTGTTTGCACTAAGACGAGAACTATGATTTGACCTGCTAAAGATAAGGTGTTTGCAAGGCCATCTGGATAGGTAGTAACCCCCGTTAAAGTCATGGATGCCAGTGAGGTGAAAAAGGCGTCTAAATATGTACCAACATGACACCACTCATTGTTAGGGTTATCTCTAAAAGAAAATGGCATGCTCAATAGTAACGAACCGATTAAAGCAAATGTCAAAAATGAAACGATGAGTAGTAAATATGGATTGACCTTAAATTTTTTGGATTTCATTTGGCGATATAATACACTTGCCACAGTTAAATGTCAAATAAAAACAAATCATTAATGATTTGATAGTATACAAATTGTCTATTAAAGAAGAAAAAGCAAAAAAACGCTTGCTACGCTTGTACGTAATTTGATACGATATATAAGCGTGTTGTCTAGCGCTATGAGAGAGCGCAAGCGCACGTGAGAAATTACGTTCCGTGGAAGAGTGGCGATCACTCAATAAACCACGGCACTGACAAAAACTACATAAGGAGGAAAGTCAAGTGAAGAAAATCGCGAAAGTCGTGAAAATGGAACTTCCTGGTGGTGAAGCAAAGCCAGGTCCAAAACTCGCTTCTGCTGGTGTTAACATGGGTAAATTCTGCACAGATTTCAATGCTAAAACCGCTGATAGACGTGGTGAAATCGTTCCAGTTATTATCACCGCTTATGAAGACAAGTCCTGTGACTTTGTCATCAAAACCTCTCCAGTAGCAGGTTTAATCTTAAAAGCTGCTGGCATTCAAAAAGGTAGCGCCACTGGCCGTAAGACCCAAGTTGGCAAAATTACCAGAGCTCAACTCAGACAAATTGCTGAATACAAGCTCCCAGATCTCAACTGCGATGACATTGAGGCAGCTATGAAGATCGTTGAAGGCAGTGCCAATAATATGGGCATTGCAGTCGTTGACTAAGGAGAATCGGTATGTTTAGAAGCAAAAATTACAAAAACGCCGCTCAAAAAGTCGATGCTAACAAACTTTACACAATCGAAGAAGCTTGTGCATTAGTCAAAGAAACTTCCACAGTGAAGTTCGATGCTACTATTGATGTAAGCTTCAGACTCAATGTCGATCCAAAACAAGCTGACCAACAAGTCAGAGGAACTCTCATCCTCCCAAATGGTAATGGTAAAACAAAGAAAGTCTTAGCCATCACCGACAAAGTTGACGATGCTTTAGCCGCCGGTGCTGATTTCGGAGGCGGTAACGAAATGCTCGAAAAGATCCAAAAAGAAAACTGGTTCGATTACGATGTTATCGTTGCAACACCTAACATGATGGGCAATATCGGTAAATTAGGCCGTGTCTTAGGTCCAAAAGGCTTAATGCCAAACCCAAAGACTGGTACAGTTTCCCCAGATATCGCAAAAGCCATCAAAGAAATTAAAGCTGGTAAAGTCGAATATCGTGTTGACAAAGAAGCAAATATGCACGGTTGCATTGCTAAAGTGTCATTCGATACAGACAAGATTGTCCAAAACTTAAATGCTCTCGTTGATGCAGTTACAAAAGCAAAACCAGCAGTAGTTAAGGGCACTTACTTCAAAAAAGCTGTCATCCATACGACCATGGGTCCAGCCATTCAATTCACATTTGCTGGTCGTTAATTAACAAAAGGTCAATATACCTAAGACAGTAACGGACGAAATAGTCTTAATCATGTTACCGAGGCGTATGTATAAATACCCATCGTATATTGGAGCCTCAAAAAATCAATTTTTTAGAAAAAAGGAGGTCAAGAATATGAACCAAGCAGTCTTAGCAGCTAAATCCGAGACAGTCAATGAAATCAGTAGCAAAGCTAAAAATAGCCAAACAATCATTGTTTGTGAATATCGTGGCTTAACAGTTGCTCAAATTCAAGAAGTCAGACGTGCTCTCCGTAAGGAAAACGCTGAAATGAACGTTTACAAGAATTCTCTCGTTGAACGTGCATGTGATGAATTAGGCTACACTGAACTCAAAGATGTTTTACAAGGTCCTAACGCTATCGTTTTCTCTGAAGACGTTATCGCCGGTGCCAAAGTCATCGCCAAATATGCTAAAAGACATAGAGACGTTCTTGTTGTCAAAGGCGGTATCGTCGAAGGTAAATTCGTCGACGCTAAAGGCATGATCGAAGTTTCCAAACTTCCAGGCAAAGAAGGTCTTATTTCCATGTTCTTATCGTGCTTACAAGCACCAATCCGCTCCTTCGCTTGCGCTGTCAAGGCAGTAGCGGACAAGTAATGCCAATCTAGGAGGATTATTATCATGGCAAAATTAACAAATGAAGAAATCATTGCTGCATTAAAAGAAATGACAGTAGTGGAATTAAATGAATTAGTCAAAGCCGTCGAAGAAGAATTCGGCGTCACAGCAGCAGCCCCAGTCGGCGTTGTTGCAGCTGCTCCAGCAGAAGAAGAAGAAAACAAAGGTCCAGCAGAAGTCTCCTTAATCTTAAAGAGCTGCGGTGCCTCAAAGGTCCAAGTCATCAAAGCAGTCCAAACTATCACAGGTTTAGGCTTAATGGATGCCAAGAAGTTAGTTGACTCCGCTCCAGTCGCAGTCAAAGAACACATCTCCCCAGTTGAAGCTGAAGAACACAAGAAAGCTCTTGAAGCCGCTGGTGCAGAACTCGAAATTAAATAAGTTCCAAATTTCAAACAAATTTCATTATTACCAAGGGGGTAATTTCGCCTAATGAGCCATTATTTCCAAGATGATCCAAATCTTGCTTCAAATTATAAAATGATCAGCTTTGAAGTTAATGGTCTCACTATGAACTTACTCACTGATAATGGTGTGTTTTCCAAGAATAGAGTCGATGAGGGAAGCTTAGCCTTTTTAAAGGTTATCCTTCCCCTCAATCTTGGAAACAACATCTTAGATTTAGGATGCGGTTATGGCACGATCGGCTTAACGTTAGCCATGGCTAAAAAAGAGGCAAGGGTTACCCTTGCTGATATCAATGCGCGCGCTCTTAATATGTGCAAAAAGAACGCTGAAGCGCTTAATTTAGGCCAACGAGTCACTATCCTTCAAAGTGACATCTATGAAAAGATTGAAGGACCATATGATTCAATTGTTGTTAACCCGCCCATACGCGCAGGCAAGTCTGTGACCTATCGCATGTATGAGGAGGCCAAGCAATACTTAATTGATGGCGGCTCACTGTTTATAGTGATTAGAAAAGCCCAAGGCGCTTTAAGCGCTAGCCAATATATTGAGTCAATCTTCGGTAATGTTAAGCTACTAGATCGACACAAGGGCTATCACATCTATCAAGCAGTTAAGAGCAACAAATAATCAAAAGGAGCCATTATATGATTAGAAATATTGAGAACTTAAACAAACTCAACAACAATCGTTATGATTACAGCAAAATCTCTGGCAAACTTCCTTTACCAAATCTTGTTGAAATTCAAACGAAATCGTATGAAGAGTTTAAGGAAAAAGGATTGGACGAAGTCTTCAGAGAATCATTCCCAATTGTTAACTATACAAATACATTATCAATCGACTACGTCTCAATTCGTTTTGGTGAACCAAAGCATACATTTTTACAATGTAAAGCTCAAGACCTCACCTATAGCGCGCCTATCTATGTGATGTTACGTTTAACTCACCACGATACTGGTGAAATCCAAGAATCTGAAGTCTATATGGGTGAATTCCCACTTATGACTAAGTCTGGTACATTCATCGTCAATGGTGCAGAACGTGTCATCGTTTCACAATTAGTCCGTTCCCCAGGCGCGTATATGTCTTTAACAAAAGATATAAAAACCGGAAAAGTTACTTATGAAGCAGATCTCATCCCAGGTCGTGGCACATGGTTACAATTTGAAAGTGGCACAAAGGACTTATTAAGTGTCCGTATTGACCGTCAAAGAAAACTTAATGCCTCATCCTTATTAAGAGCTTTAGGTTTAGAAGAAACTAGCGATATCATCAAATTATTTGGTGATTCCGAAGCTTTAAGAAACACTTTAGCCAAAGATGATGATCAAAAGATCAAAACTGCCAAAGCTGCCCTTGTTGAAATCTTCAAAAAGATGAAACCAGGTGAACCAGTCACTGAAGAAGGCACAGTTAATTTCTTAGTGCAAAAATTCTTCGATGCTAAACACTATGACTTAGGCAGAGCTGGTCGCTTTAAATACATTAAGAAATTAGGCGTTTACAATCGTTTAACCGGTCGCACTTTAGCAGAAAACCTCATTGATAGTGAAGGTGAAGTGCGTTTCAAGAAAGGTTATACCTTAACTGCACAAGATGTTGATGCATTAAGAGATGAAGACTTCTTTGAAAAAGGCGCTCACATGAAGAAGCTCAAAGTCAACGAAAGACTTGATAATCATGGCGTTATCAATCTCGTCAAAGTTTATAACAATGAAAGAGAAAAGAAAGTTTGCCACATTATCGGTACTGACTTAAATAGCACATGCTCTTATGTCACAATCAGTGATATCATCGCTTGTTTCTCCTATTTCCTCAACGTGATGGATGGATTCGGTGATACCGATGATATCGACCACTTAGGTAACAGAAGAATCCGCTGTGTCGGTGAATTAATTCAAAACCAATTCCGCTTAGGTTTAGCGAAAATGGTGAAGACCGTGCAACAAAAGATGTCTATTTCTGATTTAGGCAATGTCAAACCAAAAGCTTTAATCAACCCACGTCCATTAAGTGCGAGTATTAGAGAATTCTTCGCATCTTCTCAACTCTCTCAATTTATGGATCAAACTAACCCTCTCGCGGAATTAACTAACAAACGTAGATTATCCGCTTTAGGTCCTGGTGGTTTAACTAGAGACAGAGCCTCTACTGAAGTGCGTGACGTTCACGTTTCTCACTATGGTAGAATTTGTCCAATTGAAACTCCTGAAGGTCAAAACATTGGTTTGATTAACAACCTTGCTTCGTACGCGAAAATTAATAAATATGGATTTATTGAAACTCCATATAGACGCGTAGACAAGACTACATGCCGCGTTTTAAGCGAAGCTGAAGATTCCGTTTATTTATCAGCAGATGAAGAATGGGATTATGTTATCGCTGAAGCAAATATTAATTTAAGTCCAGAAGGCGAAATTCTTGATGAACAAGTTATCGCTAGATATAAAGGTGAAAACGTTATGGCGAGTAGAGAAGATGTTGACTATGTCGACGTTTCTCCAAAGCAAATCGTTTCTATTGCTGCGGGTTGTATCCCATTCTTAGAAAACGATGACACCATGAGAGCACTCATGGGCTCCAACATGCAACGTCAAGCCTTACCTCTTTTAAGACCACATGCCCCATTCGTCGGCACTGGTCTTGAACATCAAATTGCCCGTGACTCAGGTCTCGCTGTGGTCGCTGTGGAAGATGGTACCGTCACTTATACCGATTCCTGCACCATTGAAATCTTAGAAAAAGGCAATGTTGAACCAAGAATTTATCAATTACAAAAATTTGAAAGAAGTAACCAAGGCACTTGTATCAATCAAACATCAATCGTTAAAGTTGGTCAACAAGTGACAAAAGGTCAAATCATCGCTGATGGTCCAGCTATGGAAAAAGGTGATTTAGCCCTTGGTCAAAACGTCACAATCGCCTTCATGACATGGAATGGCTACAACTATGAAGATGCTGTCATCATGTCTGAAAGATTAGTGAAAGATGATGTTTACACATCAATTCACATTGAAAAATATGAATTAGAATGCAGAAGCATTCCAAAATTAGGTGATGAAGAAATCACTCGTGATATTCCTAACGTCAGTGAAGCTGCTAAAGCTAACTTAGACGAAAGAGGTATTATCGTTCCTGGCGCAGAAGTGAAAGAAGGCGACATTTTAGTTGGTAAAGTCACTCCTCGTGGTCAAAGCGAACCAACTCCAGAAGGCAAATTATTAATGGCCATCTTTGGTGAAAAGACCAATGAAGGTAAAGATGCCTCCTTACGTGTCCCTCACGGTGGTGCTGGTATCGTCTTAGACGTTAAGATCTTCAAACGTGAAGGTAAATCAAAAGATGTCGAATTACCTCCAGGCGTTAACGAAGTCGTCAGAGTCTATATCGTCCAAAAGAGAAAGATCTCCGAAGGTGATAAGATGTCTGGTCGTCACGGTAACAAGGGTGTTATTTCCCGTATCTTACCAGAATGCGATATGCCATTCCTTCCAGATGGTACTCCAGTTGACATCATGCTCAACCCATTAGGCGTTCCATCTCGTATGAATATCGGTCAAATTTTGGAAGTCCACTTAGGCTATGCCTTAAAACAATTAGGCTATAAGATTGCCACTCCAGTTTTCGATGGTATTACCAATGAAGAAATCTTGGATATGATGGAAAAAGCCAAAATGGATCCAACCGGCAAAACTGTTCTTTATGATGGTACAACCGGTGAAAGATTTGATGAAAGAATTACTGTTGGCTGTATGTACATGATTAAGCTTGTCCACATGGTCGACGATAAATTACACGCTCGTGCCACAGGCCCATATAGCTTAGTGACACAACAACCTTTGGGTGGTAAAGCCCAAAATGGTGGTCAAAGATTTGGTGAAATGGAAGTCTGGGCTCTTGAAGCTTATGGTGCTGCCCACGTCTTACAAGAAATTATTACAATCAAATCCGATGACCGCGTTGGTAGAAGAAAGACTTACGAAGCCATTATTAAAGATCAACAATTACCAAAGCCAGGCATTCCAGAAGCCTTCAAAGTCTTGGTAAAAGAATTACAATCACTCTCCATGAACGTCACTCTTCTCGACCAAGAAGATAATGCCATCGATATGGATGCTCTTGCTAAAGAAGCAGAAAAAGAAGAAAGAAGAATCAATTCTAATATTCGTAACCTCGTTGGTGAAGGCGTCAACAATGATGCCGTCGTGGACGAAGATGCCGTCGGTATGTCCTATCGTGACATGGACGACGATATGTTGAATTAAGGAGGATAAAAGATTATGTTTGATGTTAAAAGATTAGCAGCGATTAAAGTCGGTTTAGCCTCCCCAGAAACAATTCGTGGTTGGTCACATGGTGAAGTCTTAAAACCAGAAACCATTAACTATCGTAGTCAAAAACCAGAAATGCAAGGTTTATACTGCGAAAAAATCTTTGGACCTAGCAAGGATTATGAATGTCACTGTGGTAAATATAAGAAAATTAGATTTGCCGGTGTCGTTTGTGAAAAGTGTGGTGTTGAAGTCACTTCTAAAGAAGTTAGAAGAGAAAGAATGGGCCACATTGAACTCGCTAGCCCATGCTCTCATATTTGGTATTTAAAAGGTATCCCAAGCCGTATTGGCCTCATTTTAGATGTTTCTCCAAAACACTTAGAAGAAGTCACATATTATGCTGCCCATATCTGCTTAAATCCAGGTAAGAGCACAGTGCTCACATACCGTGAATTCATCAATGAACGTAACGGTAGAGATATCTTCATTAATGCTGTTAAAGAAATTCAACAAAACGCTGCTGAATGGGGCTTACAAGAAGGTAGTGACGACTATGCTAGAAGTGAAGAACTCATTTCTCGTATGGAAAACAAAGGTGAAGTCTTTGACTTCCAAACTGTCGCTAGATTCATTTGCAAGTACACAGGCGCGGAATTCTCTGAAGGTGCTGCTGCCATTAAGAGACTTTTACAAGAAGTCGACTTAGACAAAGAAGCGGCAGAAATTAACCGCAAGATGAAGGAAACCAAATCCACATCTCGTCAAAAATTAACAAAGAGACTTGAAGTTATTGAAGCTTTCCGTAACTCCGATAATAAACCTGAATGGATGATTTTGGATGTCGTTCCAGTTATCCCACCAGATTTAAGACCTATGTTACAACTTGATGGTGGTAGATTTGCTACTTCCGATTTAAACGATTTATATCGTAGAGTTATTTCCCGTAATAATCGTTTAAAGAAATTAATCGATATGAATTCTCCTCAAGTTATCTTGATGAACGAAAAACGTATGCTTCAAGAAGCCGTTGACGCTTTGATTGATAATGGTAGAAGAAATAAACCAGTCCAAGGTCCTGGTGGTCGCGCTCTTAAGTCCTTAAGTAGTGCACTTAAAGGTAAACAAGGTCGTTTCAGACAAAACTTACTTGGTAAACGTGTTGACTATTCTGGTCGTTCCGTTATCGCTGTTGGTCCATCATTAAAGATGTATCAATGTGGCTTGCCAAGAGAAATGGCTATTCAATTACTTAGACCATTTATCGCTTGTGAACTCTTAAAGAGAGGCAGCGCTAACGCTCATAAACAAGCTGATAAGATTATTGATCGCTACGATGATGTTGTCTTTGATATCGTCGAAGAAATCATTTCTAAGCACCCAGTTTTATTAAACCGTGCGCCAACATTACATAGACTTGGTATCCAAGCCTTCCAACCAATCTTAGTTGATGGTCGTGCCATCCGTTTGCACCCACTCGTTTGTACAGGTTTCAATGCCGACTTCGATGGTGACCAAATGGCCGTTCACGTCCCATTGTCTAAAGCCGCTCAAGAAGAAGCTTTACACTTAATGTTAGCCTCCAATAATATTCTTGGCCCTAAAGATGGTAAACCAATCGTTACTCCATCCCAAGATATGGTTATTGGTAACTACTATTTAACTCTTGAAAGCACTAAAGAAGACTTCTTAAGAACTGCTAAAGAACTTCACTCCCGTAAGGATGAAGAAGAAGCAGAAAGATATGAACTTTATGCTGCTAGTGAAGGTAAAGTCTTCAAAGATGTCGATGATGTCTTAAGAGCATATCAAACAAAACAAATTCACTTACATAACCGTATTGCCTTATTAGGTAAAGCGATGATGAAGAAGGATTTCACAGAAGAACAAAACAAGAGCTACTTAATCACTTCTGTTGGTAAAGTAATCTTCAACTTAATCTTCCCAAGTGACTTCCCATATTTAAACGAAGTCAGTAGTGCAGCTTTACGCGGTGACGCTGAAACAGTGAATAAATATTTTGCCCCAAGAGGTACAAACATTCCTGAATTCATCGCTGCACGTCCTGTCTTAAAACCATTCAATAAGAAAGACCTCGGTTCTATCATTAACGAAATCTTCCAACGTTATGATCGTCAAGGTAATCCAAAGACATCTGCCGTTTTGGATAAGATTAAAGACCAAGGCTTCCATTATTCTACAGTCGCTGGTTTAACCGTTTCCTTAAGTGATATTCACGCGGTTAAAGGTAAAGAAGAAATTCTTAAATCCGGTGATGACAAGGTTGCTAACTTAAAAGAACTTTACGAAATGGGTATGTTAACCAATGATGAAAGACATAAACAAGTCGTTGAAGTTTGGGAAAAAGTTAAAGACCAAGTCCAAAAGAAACTTGAATCACAATTCAAACTCGATACACGTAACCCAATCTTCATGATGTCTGATAGTGGTGCTCGTGGTAATATTTCCAATATTCTCCAATTAGCCGGTATGAGAGGCTTGATGGGTAGTACTTCTGGTTCAACCATTGAACTTCCTGTTAAATCTTGCTTCCGTGAAGGTATGAACGTGTCTGAATTCTTTATTGCTACTCACGGTGCCCGTAAGGGTGGTGCTGATACCGCTTTAAAGACTGCTGACTCAGGTTACTTAACAAGACGTTTAGTCGACGTTTCTCAAGACGTCATCGTCAGAGAAGAAGACTGCGGTACTGATCATGGCTTTGAAGTCTATGAAATCAGAGACTCCGCTAGAGATTCCGTTATCGTTAAATTAGAAGACCGTTTAGTCGGTAGATTCGCTCTTAACGATGTCGTTGATCCACAAACAGGTGAAGTCATTGTGAAAGGTAACACAATGATTCACGAAAACGAAGCTAAGGCCATCGTTAACGCTGGCATTAAATCTGTCTATATCCGTAACTTATTCGGTTGCGAAACTAAAGATGGTGTTTGTGTCCACTGTTATGGTCGTAACTTAGCCACTGGTCGTCGTGTCCAAGTGGGTGAAGCTGTCGGTATTATGGCTGCTCAATCCATTGGTGAACCTGGTACTCAATTAACCATGAGAACATTCCATACTGGTGGTGTTGCCGGTAGCGATATTACTCAAGGTTTACCTCGTGTTCAAGAATTATTTGAAGCTCGTACACCAAAGGGTGAAGCTTTAATTAGTGAAATTTCTGGTACAGTTACTAAGATCGAAGAAAAGAATGGTTGCTATCTTGTCACCGTCAAGAACGATCTTGATGAAAAAGAATACATCACAAACTTCGGTGCTAGATTACGTGTTAAGAAAGGTGATACTGTCAAAAACGGCGGTAAAATCACTGAAGGCGCTATCTCACCTAAGAAGTTATTAGAAGTCGCTGATGTGACTGCTGTAGAAAACTACATCTTAAAAGAAGTACAAAAAGTCTATAGCGCACAATCTATTGGCATCTCTGATAAGCACATTGAAGTTATCGTTAGACAAATGTTAAGAAAAGTCTTAGTCATTGAAGCTGGCGATACAGATATGCTCTCAGGCACACGTGTGAACGTTAATACATTCACTCAAAAGAACACTGATGTTATTTTAGAAGGCAAGCATCCAGCCGTCTTCTCACCATTAATTCTTGGTATTACAAAGTCCGCTCTTGAAACAGAATCATTCTTATCAGCAGCGTCCTTCCAAGAAACAACTCGTGTCTTAACTGATGCCGCTATCAAGGGTAAAGTTGACTACTTACATGGCTTAAAAGAAAACGTCATTACTGGTCACCTTATCCCAGCAGGTCGTGGCTTAATGAACGAAACTGATAGTGATGATATCTCTAAAAACTTCGACGTCGAAGAAACAATGAGAGAAGTCAGTGATCGTTACATCGAAGAACACGAAAGAAAAGTCAAAGAAATTAATGAAAAGATTCGTGTCTTAGACGAAGAAAAGAAATAGTTTCTAGATAAAAAAACAAAAATCAAGCGTGTCTATAATAAGGCACGCTTTTTTATACCAATAACTTTAAGTTATGGTATAATTAAATTTAGAAATAAAGGAAATGATATTTATGAGTCAATATAAAATTGTGATTGATACTTTAGGCTCCGATAAAGGACCAGAAGCCATCATTTTAGGCGCTGCTTTAGCGTTAAAAGAATTTCCAGATTTAAGCATTACATTAGTAGGACCAGAAGAACTCATTAATGAAAAGATTAAAGAGTATGAAGGTGATGCTAATAGAATTAAAGTTATTAACACAAATGAAACTATTACCAATTATGAAAACCCATACACTGGTATTATGAATAAGCCAAACGCTTCCTTAGTCTTAGCGATGAAAGAAGCTGGAAAAATTGAAGAGAATTATGCTGGCATGATTACCGCTGGTAATAGTGGGGCTATTCTCATGGGTTCATTTAGATTTTTAAGCGATGAAAATAAAACTAGACCATGTATGGCAGCAGTCCTACCTTGCGCAAATGGCTCATATACCTGTTTAGTGGACACAGGAGCGACGATTGACTGTACATCAAGTCAACTCCATTCTTTCGCCCATTTAGGCAGCGATTTGATGAAAAAGATGTATCAAATTGAAAGACCACGTGTCGCTCTTCTTTCTAATGGTGCGGAACCTACTAAAGGTAATCATCTAGTTAAAGAAACATATCCAATACTTGCCGAAGATAAAGAATTAAATTTCATTGGCAATGTCGAAGGTAATAGAGCCCTTTCTGGTGATGCCGATGTTCTTGTTTGTGATGGCTTTGCCGGTAACCAAGTGCTTAAAAACTCCGAAGGTATGGCCAAACAACTCATCACTGATATTGTGAAATTATCAAAAATGAGAAATAAACCAGAATTCATGGAAGTGGCCCAATATTTAATGAAAACATATGACTTAGGCGCTTTAGGTGGTGGTATTGTCTTAGGCTCAAGAAAAGTCATTATGAAAGCGCGTGGAAACTCCGATGAAAGAGCAATTGTTAATATTTCTAGAATGTTAATTAACTACGCAAACGGAGAAGCAGTTTTCACTAAAGAACAATTAGCAGAAGCTAGTCGTTGATAGAAAATTGATAATTTGTTAATATAACAAGGCTGAGGAAAAAGACTATGTTAGAAAAATTAAAAAAATTAATGAAAGGTGTCGATGAAAACATCAACCTCGATAACGTTACTTTAGAAACAAAATTAGTAGAAGATTTACATTTCGATTCATTAGGCTCAATGATGTTCGCTATGGCAATCGAAGATGAATTCGGTATCACATTTGATGAAGAGGCATTACACTTTGAAACAGTTGGTGATGTCGTTAAATGCATCGAATCAAAAACAAAATAAGTTTCATTAATTATTAAGCAAGAATTAACGGGTTATCCCGTTTTTCTTTTGCAATTAAAAACCACCGCAGTGACGCGGTGGTTTTGCTTAGTCAATTAACGATTAGGCTTTTGCAACGTAACCAGGAACGAAGATTTCACGGATATGTTCAAGTGTGGATTTTTCAATACCGAAGCTCATTAAGTGGTTTTCCATCTTATCTGCAAATGTTGAACCATCACAAGCTTTTGTCTTTTCTAACCATTTTGGGAATTCAGCATCACTTTCGGTATATTTAACTGTTCTACCTTGAGTGAATTGTGTCCAGAGGTAATCTCTAATCATATCTTCTTCATTCATACCTAATAAGGCTTCTAAGAAGAATGTGGTGATACCAGTTCTATCAGCACCATATGTGCAGTGCAACATAGCAGGCGCTGTATCACAGTTAGCTAATGTATCAAAGATGATTTTATATTGTGCGGCAATATCAGTTCCTTGATAAGAGCCACCTTCCCAACGTACTGGTTCGGAACCAGATGGGACGGCTGCACCAACGAATGTCACTGGCCAATCATTACTATTAGCAGCGGAGACATTACCTTGTGGGAAGTTATAGCTATCTCTCATGTCGATATCAACTTTAATGCCGAGTTCTTTAATAGCAGCTTTGCCTAAACCAGCGGTATCCAATTTAGAAGTTGTGTTGCCACCGCGGCCAGCATCGAGTTGAGCGCAACGGAAATATAAACCTTGATTAATCTTGGCGCCTGGAACTAATGTTGATTCCCAACCACCAATATCACGGAAGTTAAGAATGTTTGGAACATTCACAACACGTGGTGCTAAATCAGTTGAAGTGATATTTTTAACTTCGGCACTAGCTAGAGCGCTTTCACTTGTGGCGGCTCTATAGTAATACTTTGTGCTTAATTTAGCGTTTTGGAACATATAGTACTTGTTAGTAGATTCTCTAACGGTAGCATTGGCTAATGCTGCTTCGCTTTCAGCAACTTGGAAATAATATTTGCTAGCATCTTCAAGTTCCTCGTATCTTAATTTCATACCTCTTGGAGCGGATAAATCGGCACCAGTTGCGTATGTCTTATATTTGAGTTCATCTTCATCCATCAAATACTTATATTGTTGTAAGTTATGGAAATCATTATCTGGAATATCGTCTTCAGTAATTGTGCTTGGATCTACTGGAACGATGCTGGCATCAGTTGTTTTGAATTGAATGTAGTCAATACTGGCAAGAGATACTGGGGCTTCATCCTTAACAGTGATAGAAACGTTATAAGTACCTGGATATAAGTCTTGAGATTCATATGGTAATAAATCCCAAATTGTCGCGCTACTACGAGCAGCTAATGTTCCCTTACCTTCTGCGAATGAAAGTGGTGAAACCGTTTCAATGTTGTAATGATAAACTTTGGACATGTCAAGTGCTTTAGCGATATCGCTTTCAACTTGAGCATATGCGGCAGAGATCACAACCTTAGAGAATTTCTTTAATTCAAAGCTAAATTTTGCTTCCGCAGCAGAACCTGAAGCTGCAGCAGCAACATATTTACCACCAGAGGCATTAGCTTCTTCGATGATATTGTCATCATAAGATTCATCGGCTTCCCAACCTGATAAGTCGAAATCTTCAGCTTCCATTTTAAGAGTACCAAAATCTTCGATAACGATTTTGCTCTTATCATTGTTTTGTTTGGATGAGCCGTTGCCACCTTGGCCACTGCCACAACCTGTTAAACATGCTACAACTAACAATGAGAGTAGAATATTTTGTTTTTTCATAAAGTCTCCTCGATTCATAGAATCGTATTATTGCGTATTAGAATAACACATTTGTTACGTATGTATACATATGCGTTTCCTAAGTTATAAATATAGTATACGCATATGCCCGTTAGTTGCACAAATAAAAATGAATATTAGGCTAAAAAAATTATGTTATTTCGTTAAAAAGTAGATGTATTTTTGGCATTTTTTTGGCCATTTTTCATTAGTAATTTTGGCTATGATACACCAGGTATCGTGTGTATAAAAATAATTTTTTTATTGCGCAGTTTTTCCTGCTTATATATTATATATGAGCGTGTGCAATCCATGCCTCGACCAATTTAGGTCATTTTTAATGGGAAGATACCGATACACCAGGTATCGTGGATACACAACATGAAATAGTTATTGAAAGGAGCAATTATGCCAACAATTAACCAATTAGTTCGTCAAGGCAGACAAAATAAGACATTCAAGTCAAAATCTCCTGCTCTTGGACAAAGATGGAACTCCTTAAAGAAAAAAGGAACTGCTCAACCAGCTGCTCAAAAACGTGGCGTTTGCACCCGTGTTGGTACAATGACACCTAAGAAACCTAACTCAGCTTTAAGAAAATACGCTCGTGTTAGATTAAGCAACGGTTACGAAGTCACCGCTTACATCGGTGGTGAAGGACACAATTTACAAGAGCACAGCACCGTCATCATTCGTGGCGGCCGTGTCAAAGACCTCCCAGGTGTGCGTTATCACATCGTTAGAGGTACATTAGACTGTGCAGGTATCGAAGCAAGAAGACAAGGTCGTAGCTTATACGGTACCAAGAAGCCAAAGGCTGAAGAATAGGAGGTAAGAAAATATGCGTAAAGGAAATCCTACAAAACGTGATGTCTTACCAGATCCAATTTACAACTCAAAGTTAGTCACACGTTTAATCAACAAATTAATGCTCGATGGTAAAAAAGGCACCGCACAAAATATTCTCTACGGTTCCTTCAAGAAAATCGAAGAAAAAACTGGCAAACCAGCAATGGATGTCTTCGCAACAGCCATTAACAACATCATGCCAGAAGTCGAACTTAAGATGAAAAGAGTCGGTGGTGCAAACTTCCCAGTTCCAACTGATGTTTCACCAGAAAGAAAAGTCACCTTAGGTCTCAGATGGTTAGTCAACTATTCACGTTTAAGAAATGAAAAGACAATGACCGACCGTTTAGCAAACGAAATCATCGATGCCGCTAACGGCACTGGTGCTTCAGTCAAAAAGAGAGAAGATACACACAAAATGGCAGAAGCCAACAAGGCTTACTCACATTATCGTTGGTAATCAGTTAGGAAATCTTATCTATGTCACGCGAATATGATCTAGCACATACACGCAATATAGGCATCATGGCCCATATCGATGCAGGAAAGACTACCACAACTGAACGTATTCTCTACTTCACTGGCAAAATCCACAAACTTGGTGAAACTCACGAAGGTAGTGCCACCATGGACTGGATGGAGCAAGAACAAGAAAGAGGTATTACAATTACCTCCGCCGCGACAACCGCCACTTGGAAAGGCAATCGTATTAATATCATCGACACTCCTGGACACGTCGACTTCACTGTCGAAGTGGAAAGATCACTTCGTGTCTTAGATGGTGCTATTACCGTGCTTGATGGCAAAAACGGCGTTGAACCACAAACAGAAACCGTGTGGAGACAAGGCTCCAAGTACGGAGTCCCACGTATTGTCTTCGTCAATAAGCTTGACGCCATTGGTGCAGACTATGAAATGTCTATCGCTTCTCTTAGAGAAAGATTAGGTGCCAATGCGGAAGCAGTGCAATATCCAATCGGTATCGAATCATCCTTAAAGGGTTGGATCGATATCATCACTCAGAAAGCATATATTTATGCTTCTGATATGAATGAAGAACCACATGAAGTTCCTGTTCCTGAAGAATATCAAGATAAACTTCTTGAATTCAGAATGAGATTATTTGAAGCTTTATCAAATTTTGATGAAGAAATTCTCATGATTGTTCTTGAAGGCAAAGAGCCAAGTGAAGAACAAACAAAGAGTGCTATCCGTAAAGCAGTTTTAACTGGTGAATTCCACCCTGTTTTCTGCGGTAGTGCTTACAAAAACAAAAACATTCAACCTTTATTAGATGGTGTTATTGATTACTTACCATCCCCATTAGACATCACACATGCTAAAGGCACTGATGATCGTGGTAATGAATTGACTTGTGAACCTGATGACGATGCTCCTCTTGCTTCATTAGCCTTCAAGATTGCTACTGATCCATTTATTGGCCGTCTAGCCTATGTCCGTGTCTACAGTGGTACTCTAAAATCAGGTAGCTATGTCTATAACTCTGTTAAAGGTGTGAAAGAAAGAATTGGCCGTGTTGTCTTAATGCACAGCAATCACCGTCAAGAAGTTCCAGAACTTCACGCTGGTGATATCGGTGCGGTTGTCGGTCTTAAATCAACCATCACTGGTGATACACTCTGTGATGTCGGAAAAACCATCATTTTGGAAAAGATGGAATTCCCAGCTCCGGTTATTGAAGAAGCTGTTGAACCAAAGACTAAAGCCGACCAAGAAAAGATGAACATTGCCTTACAAAAACTTGCGGAAGAAGACCCAACATTCCGTGTAAGAACAAACCCAGAAACCGGTCAAACATTGATCGCCGGTGTTGGTGAATTACACTTAGACATTATCGTCGATAGAATGAAGAGAGAATTCAACGTTCAAGTCAACGTTGGTGCACCACAAGTTGAATACCGTGAAACAATCCGCGCTCAAGGCGAATGCGAAGGTAAATACATTAGACAATCTGGTGGTCGTGGTCAATATGGTCACGTTTGGATCAGATTTGAACCAAATGATGGTAAAGGCTTCGAATTCGTTGATGCCGTTGTCGGTGGTACTGTTCCAAAGGAATATATCAAACCAACCGAAGAAGGCTTAAAAGATGCAATGAACCGCGGTATGTTAGCAGGCTTCCCGGTCATCGATGTCAAAGCTACCTTATATGATGGTAGTTACCATGATGTCGATAGTAGTGAAGCGGCTTACAAAATCGCTGCTTCTATGGCTTTAAAAGAAGCGGCTAAAAAATGTCAGCCAGTTATCTTAGAACCAATCATGAAGATTGAAGTAACTGTCCCAGAACAATATTATGGTGATGTCATTGGTGATATCTCCAGAAGAAGAGGACAAATGACTGGTGAAAGTCAAAGGGCTAATGCTAAGATTATCGAAGCAGAAGTCCCATTGAGCGAAATGTTTGGCTATGTTACTGACTTACGTAGTATGACTCAAGGAAGAGGCAATTACGTCATGCAGTTTGACCACTACGGTGAAACGCCAAGATACGTTCAAGACGAAATTTTGAAAAAAGTGGGAGCGATTGCCCGCTAAAAATAATTAGTGTAATATCAAATGATATTGCACAAACAAATCAAATGCTATAATATGATTTCGTTGCAAAATTGTTATTAACGAAAGAAAGGAGATCTCAATTTTATGGCAAAACAACATTTTGACAGAAGTAAACAACACGTCAATATTGGTACCATCGGTCACGTTGACCACGGTAAAACAACATTAACCGCCGCTATTACATCTGTCTTAGCAAAAAAAGGTGGCGCAGTCAAAACTGATTATGCTTCAATCGACTCCGCACCAGAAGAAAAAGCTCGTGGTATTACAATCAACACCGCTCACATCGAGTATCAAACAGAAACAAGACACTACGCTCACGTTGACTGCCCAGGACACGCTGACTACATCAAGAACATGATTACTGGTGCTGCCCAAATGGATGGTGCTATCTTAGTCGTCGCAGGTACTGATGGTGTTATGCCACAAACACGTGAACACATCTTATTAGCCCGCCAAGTCGGTGTCCCATATATCGTCGTGTTCATTAATAAAACTGACTTAGTCGATGATCCAGAATTATTAGACTTAGTCGAAATGGATGTCCGTGAATTATTAAATTCTTATGGCTTCCCAGGTGATGATGTTCCAGTTATCCGTGGTTCCGCAAGAGCAGCTCTTGATGGCAACGCAGAACAAGAAAAGAACATCGAAGAATTAATGGCAGCATGTGATGCTTACATCCCAGCTCCAGCTCGTGAAAACGACAAACCATTCTTATTAGCTATCGAAGACGTCATGACAATTTCTGGTCGTGGTACAGTCGTTACAGGCCGTGTTGAACGTGGCCAAGCTAAATTAGGCGATGCAGTTGAAATCGTCGGTATCAAACCAACAGTCAACTCCGTCATTACAGGTCTTGAATCCTTCCGTAAGATTCTTGACTACGCCGAAGCCGGTGACAACGTTGGTGTCCTTTTAAGAGGTATCAACCGTGACCAAGTCGAACGTGGCCAAGTCTTAGCAAAACCAGGTAGTGTTACTCCACACTCCAAATTCAAAGGTCAAGTCTACGTTTTAACAAAAGAAGAAGGTGGCCGTCATACAGCTTTCTTAAGCAACTACCGTCCACAATTCTACTTCCGTACAACCGACGTCACAGGTGTTATCACACTTCCTGCTGGTGTCGACATGGTTATGCCTGGTGATAACGTTGAACTCACAGTTGAACTCATTCACCCAATCGCCATGGAAAAAGGTACCAAATTCTCCATCCGTGAAGGTGGCAGAACCGTTGGTGCTGGTACAGTTAGCGAAATTATTAAATAATTTAACTAATCAAACTAAATTTAAAGCTCACCCATTAAAAGGTGGGCTTTTATTATTTAAAGAATCTAAAACGATAAGAATAACAAACCTTATTTTTCAAATAAAACAATTTATGATATATTTTTTATTAGGAAATTATGAAAAAAGTTTTGCTCTCATTATTAGCCGTTGTGCCGCTAGTATCTTGTACTACGGCATCAATCCCTACAATAAATCAATTAAAAGTGGCTTCTAAAGGCCATTTTAGCGATGCACAGTTAAATTATCTTTCTAGCGATAATTACACCGATACGACCCCATATAATGGCAATATGTCGGTATCTAAACCTTTGCCTATTAATATTTCATGGGAAAATTTAGAAAATAAAGCATATAAGATCGAAATATATCATGATCAATCATGTAATGATTCTTCATTAATTACCTCCTACGTCGTAGAAGGAAATGCTTTTGATTTTTATAATCCAGAATTTAATAAAGAATATTATGTCAAAGTAGTTTCTAAAGAGAACGAAAAAATCACCGCTCAAAGCGAGGCGGTTTCTTTCAAAGAAATTCCAGCTGTACCAGGTCCAAGAAATCTTTTTGTGGACGGCGTTGAAAACTTCCGTGATATTGGTGGTTGGGGTAAATTTGTTAACAATCAATATCAAACATATATGAAGCAAGGAATGCTTTATCGTTCTGGTCGTTTTAATGCAGACTCGGTAGAGCAAGTCAATGTCACGATTACTAATAACGGATTACAAGAAATCAATAATCATTTAAAAATTAAAACTGAAATTGATTTAAGAAGAACTTCCACGAATGAAGTTGGTGCTTTAACTAATAAATCTCCTTTAGGAGATAATGTGAATTATATTCAAATACCAATGGCTTTCGGTGGTAAAAACATTCTAACGTTCAAAGGCACTTTGAGTAATGATTCATATCAATATGATAATCCAAGCGCAATCAAAAACTTCTTTGAAGTACTCGCTAATGAAAATAATTATCCAATCAATTTTCATTGTTCTATTGGTAAAGATAGAACAGGCTGCATGGCTTATCTCATTGAAGGTTTGTTAGGCTTCAGTGAAAAGGATATGTGCCGGGATTATATGTTCACCAATTTTGCCGATGCTGGAATGTGCAAAATCAGCGATATTAATGATCGCTATGGTGATACTATTTCCAAATATGAAAACGGCAACACAATTAATGAAAAAATATACAATTATTTAAACGAAGTTATCGGTGTATCTAAAGATAATCTCGATAAAATCATTAATATTTTAAAAGCATAAAATGGAAGAAAATAAAGATAACATCATTGAAATTAGACCAGTTAGTAAATGGAAAAGGTTTCTCGCTTTCTTAGCGGACTTCTTTATTGCGTTTATTATCGCTTTTACTTTATTTAATTTAGCAACTTTTCCTTTAGCGAAGCTTATTTTTAATACACAAAAACAAAGTGAACAGGCTTTGGTACTAGAAAGAAAAGCCACCAACTTATTAATTAATGATGGCTATTTATATTCGCCTGCAATGGATGCTTCGTTTGAAGATGATGTGAACTATACGTTTAAAGTGTTTTTGTCTTATTACGCTTTTGATGAAGAAACTCCAGAATCCACTAAAGCGCAATTTGGTCACAAGATAGAAAATGAAGTAATTTTGAAATATTACAAAAATGTGATAAAAGACACAGATTTATATATAAACGACTTTAAAGAGATCAATCAAGAAGATGAAATGTTTGAAATCGGCAGTACTCTTGATGAAATCACTTTAAAAAGTGATTATAAGACCATATTAGCAAACGAACTATTAGAAGTAGTGAATGAAGATAAATATAGTGCCACAATGACCAATTTTAGAGATCATGTTTTTGCTAAACTATTCTATTTAAAAGTTTATGACCATATTCTTACTAATGATTATGTTGCTGATGGCGTTTCGTTTAAAGAGTGTTTAGAAGAGTCTAGAGACATTATGCGCTCGCTCCAATGGATTGCCACTGGAACAGCTTTATTTACAACTTTATTAGCGTGGGCTATTTGCTTTGTTATATATCCTTTAATTAATAAAGATCATAAAACTATTGGATTAAGTGCAATGCATATTTCAAAGTTGAACTATCGCACCCTTGGACCAATCAGTCGTGGTAGTGTGATGATTCAATCATTTTATCAATTTGTGTTCTTGTTAAGTGGCAATTTATTCTTACCTATTTTGTTCTTTGGAATGTCTTATATATTTAACCTTCCTTTGCTATTTGTTTTAAGTTTAATTTCGTTTATCTTAATTCTTGTTTCAGGTCTATTTATTATCACTAGTGGATATAACCGTAGTGGTGCTGATATATTAACAAATATCGTTTTGCTTCCTGATAGTGAAATCGATATGATGTATAGAGTTGAGGTCGATCATGGAGAATAATCAAAAAGAAATTGAAAGGAACGAAGTAGTTAATGTCAATTACGCTCAGCCTAAATTCTGGCATCGTGTGATGGCAAACTTTGTTGACTTCTTTTTATTCATTCTTCTTTTTCTTTCTGCCTTCATCGGTATGCGTACGATAGCTTTGAACATTCCTTCCTATCAAGCGGTAGAGAAAAAGATAAATGATATACAAATAGCGTCAGGTATGTATGTTAAAGATCCTAACGATTCTAGCAAAAATATTGATACCGTGTATTATTTAGACCGCTACGTTAGTCTTTATGGTAATGAATTTGATGGTGTAGGAGAAGATGGAGGAGCGCCAACTGGTAAAATTGGTATCATTGTTTCTTCTATTAATAAGTTAATTAATTATTGCGGTGATGAATCGGTCACTCCAAAAGAGAGATATTTAGAGCTTGTTAGCTACTATGATAACATGCGTTTAGAAGCGATAACTGATGACGGTGTCCATTATTTTGTTAAAGATGGCGAAAATATCATCCCTAATGAAACACTCGCAGGATCTGCAGAAAAAAGACAACTTTATTACAAAAATGTCTATGTTCCTATTGTCGAAAAAAGATGTATCCCATTTTTGGAAAGCAACGTGACTGAATATCGCGAATCTTATCGCACTGAATTTAATTATTTGGTTTTCTTTGAGCTACCAGTATCATATGTTATTGCCGCTATTCTTGTTTACTATATTCCACCTTTAATTATGAGAAGAGGCAGGATGACATTAGGCAAAGCACTCTATCGAATTGGCCTTGTTGATGATCGTGTTTTATCACCAACTTTCTGGCGCTTTACTGTACGTTTTCTTATCTTATTAGTTGGTGAATTTATCCTTTCATTATTCACATTTGGTTTACCCTTCATTATCTCATTCTCGCTAATGGCGTTTTCTAAGAAAAAACAAGGCTTCCCAGATTACATGCTTCACCTATATGAAATCGATGCATCTAAGGCAAATATCTATATGGATTATGTTGAAGCCGCTCTTAAAAATGAGCTTCATGGTGATGCCGTTGACTTCTCAATGGAAAAGCCATTATAAGACACCTTTATAAATAAAAATATGCGCGCTACACGCATACGCATTTGACAATTTTCATATTTAAGTCATATAATACTTATGTATTAATTGTATAAGGCGGCTACATATGAAACATCTTGTCAAAACAATGTCGCGTTTCTTGTTACTAGGGCTCACTGTCGGCTGTGGCTTTCTTGCGTTATCTAGAAATAATCAAACTATCGCTCCTGCCCTAG
>JAKSVL010000030.1 GCA_024407995.1 Bacilli bacterium
ATGTTGTCGCGAATGAAATGCATGCAAAAATTCATTTTGTTAACGGCCCAGCTTTGGAAAAGCCTGGTGATTTAGGTGCTATTCTTTCTAATTTAAGCAAAGAAGGTGGAGACATTCTTTTTATCGATGAAATCCATCGCTTGCCAAGAATTGTTGAAGAAACCCTTTACAACGCTATGGAAGACTTTAAGTTTTCCGTTGTTATCAATCGTGATACTTCTGCAAGGACTTTAACAATTGATTTACCGCCTTTCACATTGATTGGTGCTACTACAAGAGCAGGCAATTTAAGTGCGCCTTTACGTTCTCGTTTCGGAATTTCCGAAAAACTTGATTATTACAATATTGACGAATGTATCAAAATTGTTAAAAGAACCGCAAAAGTTTTTAATACTACAATTGACGATGTTGCAGCATTGGAAATTGCTAAACGTTCACGTGGCACACCTCGTATCGCTAATCGTTTATTTAAGAGAGTTCGTGATTTCGCTAACTATGCGGGAAAAGACCACATCACAGTTAATGACGCTCTTCAAGCTTTGAAAGCGCTCAAAGTGGATGAGCTTGGTCTCGATGATGTTGACATCAAGTATTTGAAAACAGTCATTGAAAGATTTAGAGGTGGACCTGTCGGCCTTGATACATTAGCTAGCGCAATTGGTGAAGAAATTGACAATCTAGAGGATGTTTATGAACCATATTTATTGCAAATTGGTATGATTGATCGTACTCCACGCGGTAGAGTGGCAACCGAAAAAGCATTCAAGCATCTTCGTATAGATTATCAAACAAAATTATTTTAATAATTTTACTTTTTATCAAAAATACCTCAACAAGAAACTTCTTGTTCTTTTATTTTATTAAACAACGTTACAAATGTGTTGAATTACTATTGTAATTAAGGTATATTATTAAACGATGTCGCTTTATGCGAATGCGTACACACGTAACATGGAGGATAGGATATGCGTAGATTATGGTCACACATTGTCTTAGCGGCTACTTCGCTATTATTGGTCGGAGGCACCTTTGCAGCCGTCGTCACTAAAACTAAAAGTAATATAGAATTCAGTTCCCTTGCTGGAAAAGAATTAGTTTTCCGTATCAATGGTAAAGACGATGACAAGAACATCGATTACAACTATACGTTTAGTGATCGTGAAGCAGTCGATGAAATCGCGGGAATCATGGAGTCTAGATTAAAGACTGCAGATATTACTCGTTATCAAATTGAAACACAGGGATATGACACAATTAAAGTCACATTTGTTGGTGATTCTGACAGAGAATATGACATTATTCAAAATTATTTAACATTTGACGCTACTTTAGCGCTTTCTAACTCAAAGGATAATGTTGCTTATGCTGAAGAATTTTTAACTACTGGTAAGAAAGCTTACTTAGAAATTACTGATAGTTATCCAGAAATCATTATCCCAATTGATTCTGAAAACGAAAGATTCAAAGCCGTTTACGAAGAAGCCAAGAAAATGGCAGAAGATGGCGAAGGTGAAGTCGTTGAGGAACACAACGAAGAGGAAGAAGAAACTGAAGGCGAACACGAACATGCAACTCACGCTTATTTATACCTTTGGTATAACTACGTGAAAGAATACTATTCATATTCCAAAATGCAAGAGGATGAGAATATTAAGAACAAAGTTCTTATGACTTTTGACTCTGCTGATCCATTTTCTGATGAAGACCATACTGCTTTGAGAGCAATCGTTGCTCCAAGCGATGCGAACAATGAAAGCGCAACTATTTCTGCTGAAAGCTTGAAACTTGCTTATCAAAACGCAAGATACTATGTTAACCTCCTTAACGCTGAATCATTAAATTACTATGTAACATTCCTTTTCTCTCAAAGAGCGGATGTTATGGTGGAAAGCCTTTTAGATCATAGTGGTGAAATTGAAACACTTAACTGGGGCAGAACATTCATAGCAACTCTTTGCGCAGTTGTTGTTGTCTCATTACTTCTTGTTTATTTCTATCGCTTAGGTGCTTTAAGCATTGCAACAACATCTATTGTCAGCACATTCTTTGGTCTATTATTTGTTGTTATTTTCGGTGCTGAGTTCAATATTGCCGGTATCATTGGCTTATTAGCCGTTGCACTCACTAGTGTTATTTCTGGCATTGTTTATTTGAACAAGTTCAAAGAAGAATGCTACCGTGGCCGTTCGATTAAAAAGGCTAACGCCGAAGCTGCTAAGAGAGCAGTTCTTCCAACTGTTGACCTCCACGTCGTTTTAGTCGCAATGGGCGTAGCTTGCTACTTATTAGGTGGCGCTATTATGAAGAGCTTCGCTGTCAGCGCTGTTCTTGGTGGTCTCGTCTCCTTAGTTTTAAATCTAGGTGGTTTACGTGGCTTAATGTGGCTTGTTACTAACGAACAAGGCTTAGCTAACCGCTATGATTTATTCGATGTTTCTAGTGATCAAGTACCAAATACTCTCGAAGAAGAAAAACAAAAATACTATGGTGCTAATATCGAAAGAGATTTCACAAAGAATAAAAAACCAATCGCTATTGTTGCTCTGGTCTTATTAGTAGCATCCGTGACTGGCTTAATCACTTTTGGTGCTATGAATAATGGTGCAGTTTATGGTACAACTTCACCATACAGCAATAGTCAAGTTTACATCGAATATAGTTCTGAAACTTCTGATATTACTGCCTTAAAGAATCAAACCAAGACACAACTTGATAATATTCTTGAAAACGCCACAATTGGTGGTAATAAGTTATCAACTTATGCCACAATTGAAGAGCCATTAACTGACCCTGTTAGCCGTGATGAAATGACCAATAGTGGTATTAATACAGTTTACTACTCTTATTATTTACTCGATTTCAATATGCCATTAGAAAAACGTGATTCTAAAGGCGAAATTACTTCCTATCAAATGATTAAATACAACAATGTTGAAACATCAGCAGAAATCTTCTTTGATAGAGAAGAACTCAATACCCTTGGCTGTACATTCAATATTAAAGTTGATCTTTCTTTGAAAGATAGCGTTAGAGTGAACGCTGACCAACCAGCCTTTATTTCATTGCTTTTAGCCACAGTCGTGGGCACAGCAATCTCTGCCGTTTATTTATTACTCCGCTATCGCTTATCACGCGGTATCGCTAGTTTGTTAATGAGCGCGTTAACAGTTGGCATCAGTGCTGGCATCTTCTCATTATTACATTTCTTGCCTGTCACTTCTTATGTCAGCGTTGCATTGCCATTCGTCGCATTGTTCTCATTCGCAGTTGCTATTATCTTTATGAATAAAGAAAGAGAAATGGTAATTGAAGATAGAAGCAGAAATGATTCTATTGAAAATAGAAATAACATTATGAAGAAGGCTATTGCTATTTCTTCAACACCAATGACAATCAGCTTTATCATTGCTTTGTATCTTGGTGTTAACTTCTTCGGCTTTATGCCAACAAATGTTTCATGGATCTTCTTACTAGTTATCTTGGGTGTTTCAATCGCAATTGCTCTCACTTTAACTTTGTATGGTCCATGCGCACAAATGATTTACAAACTCTTCTCTGGAGTCAAAATTGCTAAACCAAAAGCCAATAAGAAGAAAAAAGCTCATCCAGTTCGTGTTAAGAAATCAGCAGAACCTGAAGAAGCAATCTTTATCGGCATCAATGATTAATTTATAAGGCTGCTTTAATTAGCGGCCTTTATTTATAAAATGAATAATTTATTTAACCGTTTACTAGCCTATTATCACATCAACGAAAATGATTATCGTCTTTTGACTATGGATATCACCGAAGACAATTTCGCAGAAGGCCATTCTTTCAAAGACATGGATAATTGTGTTCGTGTTGTAAAAGAAGCTATAGCGAACAATAAAAAGATTTTCATTTATGGTGACTATGATGCTGATGGAATTATGTCCATTTCCATTTTAGTAAAGATGTTTAAGATGCTGAATTACCCGGTTTCTTATCATGTTCCAAATCGTTATACAGATGGTTATGGCTTAAACCTACAAAGAAGCCAAGAAATTGTCGCTGACGGCTATGATTTTCTCATTACCGTAGACAATGGTATTACTGCGTTTGAGGGCATTGATTATGCCAAAAATAACGGTTTGCAAGTCTTGGTATTTGATCATCATCAACCTGGTGATACTTTTCCTAATTGTGACTATATCTTGCATCCATCTGTTTCAGGCTTTGGTGAGACGGCGACTAGTGCAGGTTTTGTGACATTTATGTTTGCAAAAAGCATATTAGGGCAGTTCGATTATTATCTTGCTACGCTTGCCTCAATTTCATTGGTATCAGACATGATGCCGCTTGTCTCATATAATCGCAACTTATTACGTTTAATCATTAAATCTTATCGAGATCATCCTTCTAAGTCCATTGATTTACTCAAAGAAAACGAAGAGTTTAATGCTGTGACAATTGGTATGCGCATTGCTCCTAAAATCAATGCAATTGGACGTTTAATTGATAATGATTCTTTGCTCTCTAGAACAGTAGAATTTTTCACTAGTGAAGATCAAGATACTTTATTAAACTACAATGAATGGATTAATCAAATAAATTTGGAAAGAAAAGAACTGACTAAAGAAGCAGTGGAGAATTCCAAAGATATTGATGTAGAAGCGCCTGCAATTGTGGGAATAATCGCACAAAAAGAAGGCATTATTGGATTAATCGCTAATAACTTTGTTAAAAAATATCATAAGCCAACAATTATTTTTGCTTTAGACCAAAGTGGCGAAATTTATAAAGGTTCTGCGAGATCTCCTGAAGGTCTTAATATCGTCGATACCTTCGCACAGCTAAGTGAGTATTTAGAAGCTTATGGTGGTCACGCTATGGCAGGTGGTTGCTCGCTTAAAAAAGAAAATTACGAAGCCTTTAAAAAAGCTTTTATTGCTATCGCCAAAGAAACGAAAGTTGCAAAGAAAACTGTCGAAACAATTCCTTTATATATCAATGAAATCACTTTTGAAAATTATGATTTAATCGAATCTTTTTCACCATTTGGTGAATGTTGGCCCGCGCCATCTTTCTCTCTGCCACGCATTCGGGTGGCCTCATTAATGTATTCAAGAGATGGACAGCATATTTTAACTAGTATTGGCAATAGTTCTCGTCTCACTGGTTTCTATTTCTCAAAAGAGAATTTATCACAATATCAGTTCGTTGATATGGTTGGCACACTGCGTTTATCAACTTATTTCAGTAAAACTACTATTGAGTTTCTTATTAATGAAATTAATGAAACTAAATAATTTATGTGTCATACTATATCCATGAAGAAATTGTTTTTATTGTTTGTCCCCGTTCTATTCTCATTAGTTGCATGCGATGAGATTACTTTCGGTTACAATGAAAATGCTCATTCAGCAGGAATAGAGGGATCTATAAATAATAGCCAGTTTCAAGTAGGCGATTACTCATATTTTTCGGGTGATCAGATTAATTTTATAGATTATAAATCTATTAAATTCTCTTTCGACGTGTCGAAAAGTGATTCTAATATTAGCAAAGAAAACCTGGCTTCTATTATTCAATGTGACGATTCAAGTAGTGAATACGTTATTCAAGATGCCATGTACGTTGGTGTAAAAAAGGACACAAGTCTTTTTATTGGTGCGGATTCAAATTACGTAGATGGACGCCTTTCTATTTTGTTTGATAAGGTTATTAAAGCAGTAGAAATAAAAGCTCGCCGTTACTACAGTGTCTCAACTGCTTGGAATGAAGAGAATGTTATTGTCGATTCTAATGTTGCTATCGCCGTTAACGATTCCAAATACATCAAATTAACAAATGATAAAGACACTAATGGCATTCCTAATATTACCGAATGCTGTTATCTCGTTCCGAACAATAGAAATGAAATTACAATAAAAGTTGGTTCAAAAAGAGCTTTTATTGAAGAAATTGTCTTTTATTACTAAATAACTTTCTATTTATATTGTTTTAATAACAATTTGTGTTATTATCACTGCATTAAAGGTTTCTTTATGCTGTTTGGAAAATATATCAATCGTTACTATCTAAAATACGCTGCATTATTCATTCTTGGCATTGTTGCTTTAGTGGCAGTTGATGTAATTCAACTCTACATTCCGGAATTTTTAGGGCGAGTAGTAGAGTTAGTTAAAGATGATATCACCGTTAACAAACAGGAAATAATAAATATCGGCCTGAAAGTTTTGTTGGTTGCCGCTGGCTTATTTTTTGGTCGCTTTTTGTGGCGCATCGCTTTATTTAGTGCCTCGACTAAGATTGAAGCTAATTTGCGACACGAAATGTTTTTAAAAGCCGAGGCTTTGCCTCGTGAATTTTATCATGAGACAAAAGTCGGTAGTGTGATGTCTTGGTTTACAAATGATTTAGAGACAATCGAAGAATTTTTCTCATGGGGCACGATAATGATTGTTGACGCAATGTTTTTATCAGTCATCACAGCGATAAAAATGTTTAATCTAAATGTTCCTCTAACAATTATTTGTTTCATTCCATTAGTTTTAGTTGTTATTTGGGGTGCATTAACTGAGAAATTTATGATGAAACGTTGGGACGAAAGACAAAGTGCTTATGATAAACTTTATGATTTTGCACAAGAAAATTTCACTGGTATCCGTGTCATCAAGGCATTTGTCAAAGAAACAAAAGAAATTCACGCATTCGCAAAAGTCGCAAGGAAAAATGCTGAAGTTAACATCTCTTTTGCCCGTTTGTCTGTAATTTTTGATGTTTTTATTGAGATAATTGTTGCGGTTATTTTCGCCATAGCTATGGGCGTTGGTGGTTATTTTGCTTGGTCATTCCTACATGGCACTTCCGTTTTTTTGTTTTGTTTAACTATCGAACTCGAAGCTCATGAAATTGTAGAATTTCTTGGTTATCTTGATATTTTGATTTGGCCAATGATTGCTTTAGGGCAAATTGTCTCAATGCGCTCAAGAAGCAAAGCTTCTCTAAAGAGAATCACAGCTTTTTTAGATACAGAAATCAATGTTAAATCACCTGAAAACGCAATTAAGTTAGATCAAATCAAAGGAAGTATATCGTATCGCAATTTCTCGTTCAATTATCCTAATTATGATGCTATTTCATTGAAGGATATAAATTTAGATATAAAAGCGGGTGAATCGATTGGTATCGTTGGAAAGATCGGATGTGGTAAAAGTACATTAGTAAACGTTTTATTAATGTTATATAACGTTAAGCCAAACACTCTTTATATTGATGGAATTGATATCACAACTTTGGATATTGCTTCTTTAAGAAAACAAATCGCTTACGTTCCACAAGATAATTTCCTGTTCTCTGATTCAATAGAAAATAATATTAATTTCGGACTTGAGAATGGGACACTGGAAAACGCTATTGAAGGAGCAAAGTTTGCTGGTGTTGATGACGATATTCAAGGCTTCAGCGAAGGATATCAGACTATTTCTGGAGAAAGAGGCGTCACACTTTCTGGTGGGCAAAAGCAAAGAATTTCAATTGCTAGAGCGTATGTTAAAGATTCACCAATTCTTATTCTTGATGATTCAGTAAGCGCAGTTGATACAAAAACCGAAGAAACAATTCTTCATAACATTTCCGAGGAGAGACAAAATAAGTCCAAAACAACTCTAGTTGTCGCATCTCGTATTTCAACTGTCTCACATTTAGACAAGATTGTCGTTTTAAACGATGGCCATTTAGAAGCTTTTGATACGCATGCAAATCTTTTGAAAAATTCACCTACATATCAAAAGATGGTTAAGCTTCAAGAACTCGAAAAAGAAGTGGAAGGAGGAAAGAAATAATGTCAGATGACACTATGAAACTTTTTGGCGACAAAAAGATTCCTTCCAAAGAAATGTTTAAGCGTTTAAGTCATTACATTTTGCCTGAATGGAAAGCTTTTGCCTTAGCTTTTTTCCTTATTATTATAAATGTTGCAGCAGATGTGGTTTTGCCTTTGTTTTTGAAGGTATTCACAGATAAAGTTTCAGAATCAAGCACGACATTAGCCTTTATTATTTCGCTATCAATTGGCTCTTTCTTGCTCTCAGTCACTTCTCAACTTTTAATTTATTTTGAAAGCATGATTTTGCAAAAAACAGGTCAAAGAATTGTTTATAAGTTAAGAATGGAAGTTTTTGAGCATATTGAAAACATGTCGCAAAATCAATTTAATATCATGCCTGTCGGTTCTTTGGTGACTAGAGTTGCCAATTATACGACAGCATTGAGCGACTTATTTACTAACGTAATTGTGGCATTGATTCGTAATATTCTAACTATTTTAGGTGTTTACTGCATCATGTTCTATTTGTCTTGGAAATTATCATTAGTTTTGACTGGATTTGTTGTTGTGGTGTTTATAGCATCACTAGTTTTTAGAACAGTAGTGACAAAAGTTTTCCGCCAAGAAAGGCAATATACTTCAGATTTAAATACATTCGTTAACGAGAATATTTCTGGTATGAAAATCATTCAAGCTTTCAATCAAGAAAAACGTAAAGAAGAAGAATTTAATGTTAAAAACAATCAGTTAAGAAAAACAAAATTTAAGGCAGTTATGGCCTTTGCTATTTATCGTCCGTTTGTTAATTTCTTATATTATTCTGCTTTAGCAGTTACTTTTATCGTTGGTGTTTCTTTTGATTTGGGACCTGGTGAAATAGTGGCT
>JAKSVL010000031.1 GCA_024407995.1 Bacilli bacterium
CGTTTTTTGCAGGTACCGAATTCAAGACTTTGATAATTTCTTGAATTCTTTTTTTTTATCAAAATTATCTCCAATAACATGTTAAAATAACTATCAAATGATGAACCATTTTTTGTCAGTAGATTTAAAAAAGCATTTCTTGATGAGATGATTTCTTTTGTAGAATGTGTTAAAAATAATACAAAGCCACAAATTTGTTTGGTTGATGGTTTGAAGGCAATGATTATTGCGGGTGCCGCTAAAAAATCACTTAATGATGGCTGTGAGACATTAATGAATAGGTAATTTATTTTTAATAATAATTTGCCAATTAAGAAAGGATTAACTATGAAAACTAATAATTATTTGAAACTATTATTCGCTATTCCTTTAATCAGCATCATAAGTGGATGTTCGAATAATGAAAATGGCATGAAAATTACCGAATTAGCCCCTTACTTATTTGAAGTAGAAACTTATGAAAAATTAGATTATGACTACGCTGATAAGTTCTACGCTTCTGAAAATGATAACTGGAGTGGTGGGGGTTGTTCCGCTATTACCAAGATGATTGAAGGAGATAGAAGAATCATCGGTAGGAATATGGACTTAAATATTTCTGAAAACTGTGCCTATGTCATTAGAACTAATGCTGGCAAATATCAAACCATTGGTCTCCAATATACTTTTAGAGATGTTTCTCCAAAATATGCTGATGTTAAAGCTAATGGTATTTCTAGCAAATGGTCTAAGTTATTACCATTCTATTGCGATGACATTATGAACAATGAAGGTTTCCACATTGAAATCAATATGAGACATGGTGAATATGCTGCTCAAGGACATGACTTATTCGCAGTAGAAAGCACTAACCCTAAAGGTACTAGAAGAGTTCATATGTTTGAACTTCCTAGATACATTGCTGAAAACTGTAAAACAGTCGCAGAAGCCAAAGAATACGTTAATACATTAGATATTTATTCTAAGAACCATTATTGGAACTATTGTTTCATTATGGCTGACGCTACTGGGGCGGCCAGTCTTCTTGAATTCTCATCTAATCCAATTAATGATGAAATAATTCACTGGTTTGATGAAGATAAGCTTGGCACATATGATTTCTCATATCTTGATGAGTATCCATTCTTTGATGGATTAGAATATAACGCTATCGCACAAACAAACTTCTTCATCAATAGAGAAGCATATTTATTCCAAGATACCAAATCAGGCTTCGGCAGAATGCAAACAATGCAAAATGGTATTAAAGCAGTGCAAACCAAAGATGATATGTTCGATTTAATGAATAAAGTTGCGTATTCTAACTTCTACAAAAATTATGATGATTGTAAGAACAACAATTTTGATCCACGCAGTGAACAACTTGGTGAACTCGGTTTATTAAATTCTGCTTTCTGCATGAATCCTAAATACGAAGATACATTCAAACAATTACAAAATGAATACGTTGCTCCTATTCAAAAGTTAACTCGTGAAGAAAAACGCGCTGCTAACGAATATTGGGAATCAACATTCACTGAAGTGGTGGATATCAAAGAAAAATCAATCTTAGTCCGTTTCTATGAAGATGATAATATGAAATACTTATTAACATTTGATGGAATGACAAAATTAGAGACTGTGAATGTTTGATTAATTGTTCATAAACAAAATCAGTTCAAAGACAGAGATTTGCAATAGTCTCTGTTTTTCTTTGTAGGTGTGAAAAATATCAATAAAATAAAAATATTATAATGCTAAACCATTGATAAACATATACAAAATGAATATAATAGTAATACAAATGTATGTAAAATGTTAAGGAGGTGTAGATATGGCAGAACAAACTCTTATTCAATTTAGGGCCGACAAGCTATTGAAGGAAGAAGTTTCAGCAATCTACGAGTCTCTTGGAATGGATTTAACCACAGCATTACGCATGTTTTTGGTTAGAAGTAAGGCATCAAACGGCTTACCTTTCCCCGCGGTCATTCCAGAATCGACAATTACAAGAACGGAAGCGCTATCTGCTTTTGATCAACTAAGAACTCAAGCAGCTGATGTTCCTGAAATGTCACTTGATGAGATTAATGCTGAAATTGCGGAAACTCGCAAAGCAAGAAAGGCCAAATAATGAAACTATGCGCAGTAATTGACACAAACGTTTTAATTTCTGCACTTATTACAAAGAATCAAAATTCAGCAACAGTGAAAGTAATGAGGGCGGTACTTGATGGCACTATTATTCCTTTATTTCACAAGGATATCATAGCGGAGTATGAAGAGGTTCTTCATCGTACCAAATTCAATCTACAAGAAAATACAATCCAACTAATTATTGATGCTATTAAGCAGTATGGTGTTGAAGTTTTCCCTCAACCATCTGGAGAAATTCTTATTGACATGGACGATTTGATTTTTTACGAAGTCGCATTAGAAAAACAGGACAGTGATGCATATTTGGTCACCGGTAATCTTAAACATTATCCAGTTCGTGATTACATTGTTACACCTGCTGAGATGATTGAAATTATCAATAGCAATTAATACCAATAAATTCTAAGACAGAGATTTGTAATAGTCTCTGTTTTTTGTTTTTGCAGAAGAGGATTTGTTCGAACAACTTTGAACTAATAAGTGGTTTGATGTTCATTAGAATAAGAGCGCCGGTTATCAGCCGACGCTCTTATGTTACCATCTAGAATAGGTGATCTCCGTTTTCACTCAGTATTCCACTAGGATCGTATTTATCTTCTCCGCTAGTGAGAATGATATCGTTTTCGTGAATGATTACTAATTCAATCATTGGTGGTATATATGTTTTTTTATTGTCTTTCATATTACTAGTTCCTCCTTATTTTATAGAATGTTCAAGATGTTGTATAAAGGAGTGACAATGCTCTTTGTAGTGTCATTCGCATAATATATTTCAACCAATTCTTTGATTGAATAACTTCTTTTGTTATTAGATTTAATCTTCATACCGTCATAAATAACATATGGAGTAATTTCGATGCTTAAATCTAATCTAAATTGATTTCTTTTTGCCAAGCAATCACCGAAGATGAGATTGATATATTGCACTCTATCGGTTTCATTTTTGTATACTAAGCCATTGTTTACGAATGAATATGTCTTTTGTGTTCTAACATAGTTATATGTAGTTTCTTTTAACGCTAAATCAAATCCATAGTCTGTGAATTTGCTTGTATCAAATGTTGGGGCAACAAAGTTTTGAACGTCTTCAATATAGTCATAGATATTGAGTCCTACTCTGACACGGAAATCAACATTACTAAATGGATTAGTATGTCTAGCATATAATTTACAAGATGTACACCAGCCCTCAGTGCCTATATTAGTTTTTTCTGCATAGACGAAGGTGAGGACAGGTTCTTTGTCTTCGTTTACACCTTCTTTACAAATGATACATTTTTTAAGTTCTTCACCAACGGTATCATCGCCTAAATATGTACCACCGTTATATGTTGCTATTTCTAATCCGTTACCAGTGCCCTCGGAAAGACCTAAATCACCATAATAAGAGAGATACATCATATATGTGCCTCTCCAAAGGACAGTCCAATCATCAAATTCCATGTCCGCGGTAAAGTACATATTATCAATATTTGGATTATCACTAGCTTTGATTTCATTATTTTTGATAATAACTTCTTCGCCTTCAAAATTGGAATTCATTGCATAAGTCTTGCCGTTATATTCTGCGACTACCATCAAATCATCGTAGTCTTCCAAATCCGCGAGGCTAGTTATTTCCACGAATGTTTTGCTAGGTGTTGTATATGTGTATTGATATGCTAATGAGAACATTGGAGTGATATCCTCAATGCCATATATTGGATTATCTGCCCATTGAGCATAAATAGTAATATCAGTTACTAATGTTAAGTCTTCTCCTACTTCATAAGGCTGGCCTGTACCATCAGGTTTGCTGTTCCAACCAATGAAACATTTCTTATCATAAGTGAAACTGCAATCTTCAAGCTTCTCATGCCATTTGGTAATTTTGGTATATGCATCTCCACTTGCGCCGTTAGGATCGTATGTCACAGAGGCTGCAGGAATGAGCTTAAAGAAACCAAAGTTATTTTCAGGTTTGAAGTCAAAAGTTCTATTGTCTACAAGAACGCCTTCGAATCCTCTCCAGTCATATTCATCTTCTGGTAATGGCATATAAACAATCTCGGCATATTCACCAGATGAAATGACTCTATTCGTGCCATTAATATAACTATCATTTATTTCAAAATATGTTTTTGACTTAATTGGATCTGGATCTGTGGTTAACCCAATAGCATTGCGGCCTATATCTTTATCATAAAAAATATTCAAATAGTGGGGATTGTAGGTACTAGCATAATAGGAATCTGTAAGCATTTCGATAAAGAAGTGTTTACATTGATTTTGTGGGTCGACTTCAGGATCTAATGCTTCAACGTGAAGTCTAAAAATTGCCCATTCATCAGAAAGATCTTTTCCACCCAAATAGAAACCTAATCCATCGAGTTCAAGAACGCATGCACATTTACTTGAATTTGGACCCCAGACAAATAAATCATCTGTGGTTACATTTTTAAGATCATCAGAGGTTAGCATAGTATCAGTAACAGTGTAGGTGTCATAGATATTTTGTATGTATGCATTGCCATCAAATGGTTCATCAGCGGTTATCTCACCATATGTTTTTGACATAGTAACACTTGTAAAGACACATGATGCCGCTAATAACAAAGTTAATGTTTTAGTTATTTTTTTCATATTTATCACCGCAGTTATTATATTTTTCTTAAAGAATAACCGCAAATAGTAATTATTTTTTGTGTTGATTTGGATGGCAAAATACAAAAGTCGCTCCAAATTTTGTAGGAAATGATAAAGACACATGATGTTATTGCCTTTTACACTTACCAATTAATGAATGATTTGCTATTATAATAAGGCTATACAAACACACGCGTATGAGTGGCTGTAAAAATAATAATTTAGATTTGGAACAAGCTAATAAAGCTTTAGCGGAGAGCAAAGCTATTTTAGAGCATTTTGTGCAAGCTTATAGCAGTGCCTATACTGTTAACTTAAAAGACGATACTTTTGAAATCCTTCATATGAACCATGCCTTTAAGCAAGTGTTCACAATGGATGGCAAAAGAGAAGACATGGTGCGTTTCATTCATGAACACGTTCATCCTGATGATAGAGAAAATATTTTAAAGATTACTGATAACAAATATCTCAGTGAAAGACTAAGGAATGAAAATGAAATATCTTTCACCATTAGAGAAATCTATCAAGGCAAAGAAAGAACAATGCACGCGATTATTATGCGCGGCACTGATGAATACCACGCTGTCGTTGATTTCATGGATGTCACAGAATCACTTAACGTTGAAAGAGCCACTAGAGAATCACTAGAGCTCGCTAATAAGGAAATATCTAACTTTAGACAAGCTGTTCTAGCCCACTCATTAATTGCCTTTACTACCAACTTAACTAAGAATTCCTTAATCAGTGGTTTCTGGGTTGATGATAATGGTAAACAAGTATCATTAGAAGACATCTTAGGTTTATCACTTCCTTGTAACTATGATGAATATATTTCATTATGGAAAGATAAATTTGTCGCACCAAATGAACACGATAAATTCATTGGTTTTTCTTCGAGAAAGAATTTATTAGAAGCTTATAAAAATGGTCAAAATGAAATTAGTTTTGAATACTTCGCCGATACCATTGATGGCAATAGAAAGTATTTAAAGAGAATCATTAACTTATTACAAGATCCTGATACTGGTGATATATACAGCTATACATCTGTTAAAGACATCACAACAGAAAAATTGAATGAAGTCGAACTCTTAACAAGTAAAGAAATTACCAATCGTCTAACATCGCGCTTTAGTGACATCTATCAAGTTGATTTAAAAAACAAGATTGTTAAACAAGTCCGTGTTCTTGGCAAGGATATGATAGGCAAGAAGAAAACACGTTATGACATCGCAATTAAAGCATATATCAGATATAAAGTAGTGGATGAAGATCAAGAAGAAATGCTTAAAGCTACTTCTCTTACTAACATCACGAAATATTTAGAGAATCATGATGAATTTATTTATCATTATCGCGCTTGTCATAAAGGCAATGAAACTCATTACTATTTTATGCAAGCAGTGAAGATTTCCCCTTTACATGAATTTGAACAATTAGTCATTGGTTTTGCCTGTGAAGATGATATTAAAGAACAAGAACGTCTTCTTAAAGAGGCCATGATACGTGCCCAGAAATCAGATAAGGCTAAATCAACATTCTTATTTAATATGTCTCATGATATCCGTACCCCAATGAATGCAATTATTGGTTTCACTGATATGGCAATCAAGAATGTTAATAATCAAGAAATGGTTTTAGATTATTTAAATAAAGTTAAAAGTTCATCCGATCACTTATTATCACTAATTAATGATGTTTTAGATATGTCTCGTGTGGAATCTGGCAAAGTTCAAATTCAAGAAGAACCAGTGATGATTGGTGCGGTCGTCGATAACATATCTAGCATCATTTCAGAATTTGCCCATCAAAAGAATCTTTCATTTATTACCAAAATAGATGCATCTACTTCTGAGCGTTGGGTTTCCGCGGACAGATTAAGAATTACCCGTGTACTCACTAATGTCTTATCTAATTCAGTTAAATACACTAATAAAGGCGGTAAGGTTGAATTCTTAATTTCAGAAGAAAAATCTCCTAATGAGGGAGAGGTCATTGTGAAGACCATTGTCAAAGATAATGGCGTTGGTATGTCTAAAGAATTCCTTAAAGAACTATTTGAACCATTCTCTAGAGCAGAAAGTTCCACAAAGAGTGGTGTAGTGGGTACTGGTTTAGGCATGGCCATCACTAAATCTCTTGTTGATTTAATGCATGGTACTATTGAAGTAACTTCTAAACTCAATAAAGGTACAACTACAACTCTTAAATTTCCTCACAAGATTGTTGATGCTCCAAAGATCGATTTAACAAACAAAGAAGAGACTCTTATATTCTTAAAAGGCAAACGTATTCTTCTTGTGGAAGATAATGAACTCAATCGAGAATTAGCGACCACCATTCTTGAAGAAGCGGGCTTTATCATTGAAACCGCAGAAGATGGTGACATCGCAGTAGAAAAGGTCACTAAGAAACCTGCTCATTACTATGATTTAGTATTGATGGATATCCAAATGCCAAGAATGAATGGTTATGAAGCTTCTAGAGCCATCCGTGCCTATAAGAAAAATAAAGAAATCGCTATGACACCAATCATTGCGATGACTGCGAATGCCTTCGATGAAGATAAACAAAATGCTTATAACGCTGGCATGAATGGGCATGTCTCAAAACCAATTAATATTCCAATTCTATTAGAAACTATTGCAAAAGTTCTTTCATAAAAACTTTGGGAAACAAATAAATATGTCAGATATCATTGTTAAACAAGTTACAAATAAAAAGGAACTAAAAAAGTTTGTGAAATTTGTCATCAAACTATATAAAGGTTGCCCTTATTATGTTCCAACGATATATGGTGATGAAATGAAACTATTAGATAAGAAATCTAATGGTTATATTAAGCATGCTTGTGAACAAGCTTTGTTTCTCACCTATATGGATAACAAAGTCGTAGGAAGAATCCAGGCTATTATCCCCACCGACGCTAATAAGAAAAGCCATCAAAAGAGAGTGAGATTTTCTCGCTTTGATTGTATAAATAATCAAGAAGTCGCTAATGCATTATTTGATGCCGCTAGTGAATATGGTAAATCCAAAGGTATGACTGAAATAGTAGGCCCTCTTGGTTTTTCGGATACCGAAAGAGAAGGTCTATTAATTGAAGGTTTTGATCAACTTGGTACATATGATGAGCAATATAACTATTCATATTATCAATCACTTATTGAAAACTATGGTTTTGTGAAAGATGTTGATTGGATTGAATTCAAATTAAAGATTGATGAAAACAAATCCAAAGAAATGCTAAAGTTCTATGACCGCATCATGAAACACAACAAAGTCCATATGGTGCCCAAGATGTCTAATAAACAGCTTATTAAAAACTACGCTGATGCTTTCTTTAAAATGATTGATGTCTGCTATGGTGACCTATATGGTACATATGATTTTTCCAAAGAAACAAAACAGCATTTATTAAATTCATTTTCTATGTTCATCACTTACGAAAACTGGAAAGGCATTTTAGATGAAAACAACAATTTAGTAGGCTTTGCAATGTGGATGCCTTCTATTTCTAAACCTTTGTTGCACACCAATGGGGACATTTGTAATCCTATTACTCTTATTAAGTTATTACACGCTATTAAGCATCCTAAGGTATTTGATTTCTTGTTATGTGGTATTGATCCAAAGTATCAAGGAAAGGGCCTAGATATTGTCTATTTAAAAGAATCATATGACTTGTGGCATAAATATAACCTTGATCACTTTGAAACCAATCTCAATTTAGAAAACAATTCTGCAATTCTTGCGGAATGGTCTAGATATGAAAGAGAACAAAACAAGAGAAGAAGAGCGTTTGTTAAACCAATCATAAATAAATAGTGTCATCGCTGCATTAATCTTTGAACTACCCCCATCTTCAAATCGTTTATTGATTAAGTGGGGGTAGTTCAACTAAG
>JAKSVL010000032.1 GCA_024407995.1 Bacilli bacterium
TCCCGTTCCCTGTTAAGAATTATTGTACAAAAATCATATTCACTTCTTAATTTAGTTAAATTACCTTCCGACATTTCTGGACGATTTTTATAAACTAAATCAGCGGTAACATAGCCTAAAACAGCATCCCCCATGAATTCTAATTTTTCATAGTCTTGATGCTTTGTATTTGCATCCCCATTGTATGAAGGGTGCGTTAAAGCTTGCTCATAAAGAGCAATATCTTTATATGAAATATGAAGTTTCTTTAACAATGATGAAATATTATTCATTCTTGAAAGACTCCTTAATTTTATTAACAACGTTATTTTCTACCATTTGATGTGCCACTTTCATTGCGTTTTTAAAGGAATAGGCATCGGAATTGCCATGTGCTTTAATTACCACACCATTGATACCAAGAAGCATTGCCCCACCAACTGACTTATAGTCCATTGTTTCCGACATATTTTTAAAGCCAGATCTCACATGGAGATAGCCAAGTTTTGTCCATAAATTCTTTTTAAAATTATCTTTGATCATTGTGGACATTGCTTTAGCGATGCCTTCCATACCTTTTAACAAGATATTCCCTGAGAAACCATCCGCTACCAAGATATCAGCGTCACCATTTAAAACGTCTCTAGCTTCCATATTACCTTTGAACCCTTCAAAATTTTGATTATTTAAGAGTTCGTATGTTTGTTTCACCAAAGGTGAACCTTTATGTGATTCCGCCCCATTGCTTAATAAATATGTTTGCGGATTTTCGCTTGCAAAAAGAGCTTGTTGATAGGCTCTTCCCATGTAGGCGAATTGCACTAATTCTTCTGGGCTATTTTCGTTATTAGCACCGACATCAAGCACTACTACTTTTTTGCCTTTGATTTTTGTCGGGAAAGCCGTCACTAGAGCAGCGCGTTTTACACCAGGAATCATTTTTAAAATAATTGTTGCAGCAGAAAGGAAACCACCAGTTGAACCACATGAAACAATCGCATCGAAACCTTCTTCTTTCATCGTATTGATAGCTTTACACATTGAAGAATTTTTCATTCTAATAACTTCTAAAGCACCTGCTTCCATAGGAACGATATCAGGAGCGTCAACGATACGGCAAATAGAAGATATTTCTTCTAGCTCTTCTTTTTTACCAAAAACTATAACTTCATCTTGTGGATAAACTTTTTTAAATTCTTTAATGGCTTCAATAATAGGTTTACTACCATTATCTCCACCCATCGCGTCTACTGCAATTCTCATAATAAAAGCCTCGCTAATTATTCTACCATGCGCATAAGCGCGTGCCAAAGAGAAAATGTAATTATAAAAGAAAAGAAGCAAACATATTTTGCTTGCTTCAATTTAAGAAGTATTTTTAAGCTTTTTTGATTTCTTGCTGATTGATCAATGTTTCCGCACGAGAAATGAGCCATTGATAATGCTTGTTATCTTTATTAGCCATTATTTCTTTAGCATCATCCCTAGCCACAACGAAAATTTTATAGTCATCAATAATATTTAAAAAAGCAAAACTTGGCAAACCAGATTGTCTAACACCGGTTAGTTCGCCAGGACCTCTTTGCTTCATATCTTCTTCAGCGATGGCAAAGCCATCTTCGCTTTTTGTTAAGATATCTAGCTTATCTTTTTCTTCATCATCACTGACTAATAAGCATGTGCTCTTTGTGCCATCTCTACCAATACGGCCTCTTAATTGATGAAGTGAGGCTAAACCAAAATTGGTGGCATCGTAAATGACCATTGTATTAGCATTTTTCACATCGATACCCACTTCCACAACCTGAGTGGACACTAAAATTTTGATTTCGCCGGAATAAAACTTATTCAATGTTTCTTCTTTTTCTTCCTGCTTCATACGACCGTGCAAAAGGCCAACAGCGTTTTTATATCTTAGAACATAACGAGCATAGAGCTGCTCAACAGAAAATTTTCCATTTTCACTAAAATCAATTAACGGGGCAATGATGTAAATAGATTTATTGTTCGCTAAAGCAGCATCCACCGTATCAAAAATGATTTTGTCATCACTAGCAGTAATTTTTGTTGAAACATCACGTTTTGTAGAAGGGAAAGTATACAAAGTGGAAATGTCTAAATCGCCATAAATAGACAAGGCTAAAGAACGAGGAATTGGAGTAGCAGACATCATTAATAAATCAGCATGTTCACCCTTATTTGCAAGCGCAATTCTTTGGTTAACGCCGAAGCGATGTTGCTCATCAATAATGACCAAACCAAGAGAAGAATAAATTGTGTCTTTGGTGAACAAAGCATGGGTACCAATGATAATATCAATATAACCTTCTTTTAGGTCATCTTTGATTCTTTTCTTTTCACTAGCAGGTGTTGATCCTAATAGCAATGCAATCTTTAAATTAGTATTTTTAAATAGCTTAATAGCGTTAGCGTAATGTTGTCTCGCTAAAGCGTCAGTTGGGGCCATTAAAGCGCCTTGATCACCACGATAATAATTAGCGTATAACGCCACAAATGAGACAATTGTTTTGCCAGTACCGACATCACCTTGTAGCAAACGATACATTAAAGAATTTTGATTCATATCGTTAATGATCTCTTTGCTTGCATCTAGTTGATCTTGAGTCAATTTATAAGGAAGGGTATCAATAAATGGCGTGCAAATATCAATATCAATTGGTTCTTTTTTAATTTTGCTTAATGATTTATTTGATTCTCTAATGAGCTGATTTTTCAATGAGAAAAGCAATGCTTCTTCATATTTTAAATGTCTCAAAGCTTGATGAACTTGACTCACATTAGCCGGTTTATGTGCCCAATTAAGAGCGACTTCTTTGTTGACTAAACGATACTTATTTAAAAAGTCATAAGGCACAGTTGAAAAGATTTTTCCTTCTAATTCTGTTAAGCATTTACTCGCTAAAGAAGCGTATAAATGATTGGAGTATTCACTTGGTAATGAATAAATTGGCTTTAACCTCTCTTCTTCCGGCACTTCACCTTTTAAAATCTTCTGTCCATCCACTTCATTTCTTTTCAAATTAAAGATGCCAACAAGGGTATATGTTTCTTCTAATTTGATAGTTTTAGCAAGGTATGGCTGATTAAAAAATACTACTTTGTAATAGCGGCGTGACTCACTCATAAAATCAAAAGTGAGGACGCTTAAGCCACGCGCTTTTACCGCTTTAGGAATAGAGATAACTTGCCCTTTTAAAACTAGTCTTTGCTTGTCCTTAATATTTTTTTCATTAGAATAAGAAAAATCCTCATATCTTCTAGGTAGATGATTAATAACATCATAAGGTGAGAAAATACCCATCTCCCCGAGAAGAAAATTCAATCTTGGTGATTTAGTGAGTTTATTCATATTTTTATTATCTTTAATTTTTGTTTAAGAGTAAACAAAAACCTCTCTTCTAGAATGTATCACAAATTCTGGACAAAGGAGGAGGGCTACATCTCGGTGAATAAAACAATAAAAAACTGAATGATATTTTAAAATCGAGCAATATTTTTCTCATAACAAAAGACAAGCTACAGGATTCGCTCTGTAGCTTGTTCGACACAATTCATTCTTACGAGGAGAAATCTGTGTTTATTTAATTATTCAGCGATTGGGAAATTCTCTTTGAGAAGTTCTGCTTCATCGGCAGTAATTCTAAGAATTGTTCCATGACGTTTGGTTTGGCTGTCCCAGGAGAAGTCTTTATCAGCACCTGATTCTAAGATTCTCCAAGAACCATGTTCATTATTAATGTCTTCGATATCAGTAGTTGCCCATGGGATATAGCCAACGCTTGTATTAGCGTAGAAGTCCGCCATTAAGCCAATTTCTGGAACATCTGGGTCTTGTCTATCAGCAACGTTATAGATGAACCATTCTGGTCCTTCCAAACATTTATTATCAGCATTTCTGCCTTGAGCTTTGAAACCGACATCTGCTAAGTTTTGGACGAATTCCCATTCACCATCATATAAGTCTTGTGTTTTTTGAATACGGATGCCACCACCATCTTCGTTGTTGCCACCATCTTTACAAGCACTGTAGTAATAATCATCAATTTTAATAACGGAACCATCAATAACTTTTCTTTGATCATTATTTTCTGCTTTTGATTCACTTTCATTTCTAGAAGTGACTTCTGGTTGATAATCGGTTCCTGGGATGAAACGTTTGGTTTCACTAAAATGAACAAAGTCTCTTGTACTTGTGAAATAAACACAGTCACGCCACAAGATGTTGGCGCTAGTGCCTTTAGAAACATCATCGATAATCGTGGAAGAGAAGAAGATTAAATATTCACCAGTTTCTTCACAATAAATCATTTCTGGCGCCCAAGCCATACCGGCATCAGGTCTAGCAACTTCGATTTGTCTACCTTCAGTCCATTCAACTAAATCATGGGATTCCCAAAGAATAATGGAATGACTACCGGTTTTTGTGGCTTGACCAGCGTTATTGCCCCAACCACCACGAGTGTAAACGCTTAAATCAGTAGCGATCAAATAGAATGTATCACCATCAGGAGAACGAAGCATAAATGGGTCTCTAACACCTAATTCACCAACTTCACTCTTTAAGACTGGTTTTAAGTTATTCATGGTAGAACCATTCATATCTTTGAAATGGAGGCCCTCACCAACATCTGCTAAAGCAAAGAAGATTTGTTCGCCAGTTGGATGACCACTCATATTTTGTGGTCCTTCGCCATAACTTTCACCAATGAAGTGGGCAAATAAATAAGCTTCATAATCTTCATCTTCAAGAGTATAAGGCAAACCTTTAACGGTGACTGTTTGATCGATACGACCACCTTTGCCGTTTTCTTCATCAATAACATAGGCTGTTAATTCAACATCAGTGTCTTGTGATGGTCTATAGACCATACCAGGAGCACAGTCTCCATCATAATCAGGATTAACAATATTACTCTTATTGCTCTTCCAAATGATTTGATAGCCATCAACTTCTTCAGGAAGGTATAAGTTACCATAAACTTCTTCAGCATTAACAATAGCGATTTTTTCTTCAATAGCGGCTAAAACGTCAGCGTCCATTGCTTCAAGATCGGCAATTGGTGATTTTGGTTGTGAACATGAGGACAATGCTAAAAGGGAAAGCGCACTCAAAGCAAAACCATATTTAAATCTTTTCTTCATAATTATTTCCTTTCATTAATGAAAATAGACAATATTAGATTAACAATTATTCAAACAAAATAAAAGACCACTTAATCAAAAGTGGTCATTTCTTTTTAAATTTGTTTTTATTCAACACCAATCAAGAAGGAATAAACTGGTTGATTGCCTTGGCGAATATCGAGATCTAAATCGCTATATTTTTCTGCCACCATATTAGCGACATTATTCATCATTTCTTCATCAATGTCTTGACCGACTAAGATGGTAATGATACTTGTATCATCATCAATCATTTTTTCAAGTAATGTCATTAATACTTCTATCTTGTCAGGATTGTCAACAACGATATCTTTTTCAAAGATGCCAATGAAATCATCTTTTTTGACTTTTACACCGTTAAATTCAGTATCTCTGATTGCAAATGTGACTTCGCCAGATTTAACGTTCTTTAAGGCTGCTTTCATGCAACGGAAGTTTTCTTCTGGATCAGCTTCTGGATTAAACATAATAGCGGCGCTGATGCCTTGAGGAATGGTTTTACTTGGAATAACGTAAACATTTGTATCCGCATCTTCAACCATATCGCAAGCTTGAGAAGCTGCCATCACGATATTGGAGTTATTTGGGAAAATAAAGACGTTATGAGCATTAGCTTTCTTAATAGCGGAGACAAAGTCTTCGCTAGATGGATTCATTGTTTGGCCACCTTTAACAACGACAGAAATGCCGATTTCTTTAAAGAATGATTCGATACCTTGACCTGCACTGACACCAACCATAGCGTAATCAACTTTTTCGCCAACTGGTTCTTCTTCCTCTTCTGGGAGAGATTCACCTGCTCTAACATTGACTAATTTGAAATTTAAGAATTCGCCATATCTTTGGGCGTAGTTGATAATATCACCAGGATTAATGGCTCTAATATGAACTTTGACGATGTCATCATTAACATTAACGACTAAGTCTGTACCATTTGTACCTAGAACATTAGCGAATCTAACTTCGTTAAATTGTTTCTTTTCTGGATTTAATTTGAGTTTGAATTCTAACAAATAGCTTTCATCATCATCGTTATCCGCTGCGACAGATTCAGTAGCGGTAGCTTGGCTTCTTTCTACAAAGTCACCACCAGCGGCAATTCTCATACCTTCTAAAATACGAATGAGGCCAGCACCACCAGAGTCAATAACGCCAGCTTCTTTTAAGACTGGTAATAATTCTGGGGTTCTTTTTAAAGATTCTCTAGCTTCCTTAAGCATGAGATCTAAACATTTTTCAATAGTCAAATTATCTTTCACATTGTCATGAAGATATTGGCTTGATTCTCTGATAACAGTTAAAATTGTGCCTTCAACAGGATTAACAACGGCTTTATAAGCCACTTCAACGCCTTTTTGGAAAGCATTTGAAAATGCTTGTGCATCAACTTCTTCTAAGCCATCTAAGCCTTTGGAGAAGCCACGGAAGATTTGGCTAGTGATAACGCCTGAATTGCCTCTAGCACCCATGAGCAAACCACGGGAAAATGCTTTCGCGATTTCGTAAGCAGATTCATCACTACGATTGGAAATTTCTTTAGAACCAGAAGTTAATGTTAAGTTCATATTCATACCAGTATCACCATCAGGCACTGGGAAAACGTTTAAAGCATCCACTTCTGGATAATGGTTATATAAATTATTACTGCCTGAAATTAACAGTTGCTTAAGAGACTGTCCATTTAATGTTTTCATAAGTATTAATGTGAGAGGATTATTTTTTCTCCATAGACATTAACACTGGCACAACATTTGTTAAAAGTTTTATTTAAAAGATACATAATTGTTTTTTGTGCTTCGGCAAGCGCCTCGGTCACCTTGACCTCTTGGGAGAGAGCAAGATAGACATCTACAGAAAAAGTGCGATTTGGATATTTCTTCACATAAATCGCATCCTCGACGATTCCTTTCTTAAGTATTTTGTCAGAACGAAGAGTATCTTCGCGTTTGACAATTCCAACGACTCCATAACAAGCTAAGACAGCTTTTTTGGTTTCGTTTTTAATATCTAGTGTATGATACCCTGAAGCAGGGATGTTTGCATTTTTCTTTTCCATAAATACGTGGTTATTTTACAAAGTAAATGGCATTATGTCAAACATATCAGCCTTTTCAGACCATTATGTGTTACATAATAGCCGTTTTGTCACTATTTTTAACGTCTAAGTAGAGACAAAAGTGGGAAGAAGTCTTGATAAACATCACCATAACTAACAATGAGATGATTACCAAAACTGGCTTTAAGAAGTTCTAATACTCCTTCTTCGTTGAGTGAAATAGTAATTTGGGTGCGGCAATATCCTTCTAAATTAGGATTATCTTTAATATTGGCGGACAAACAGACACAGTTATCTAATGTGTAATCTGGAGCAATTTTACAAAGTGTAATTCTACCTTCTGGCATTTCTCCTCTCACACCGATTCCTAACCCACTTTCGAAGTGTGTTGTTAACGAATATGAACTGGTCATATTAAGTGGGACTGTGCAATGCGCAAGTAATAAAGAATGATCTTCATAATCAAATTTGCTTGGGTTCGCCATGAAAGCGCTACGTCCGGTTAAAGCGCGGACAACATGCATCGTGATTAAAGCGAAAATATCGCCTTCACAACCGGCAGTAATGCCTTCTTCATTTAACAAAGCTAAAGCTAAACAAGCAGTGTTTTTATATTTCTTTAATAAGTCAAAACAGCGAATAGAGACGCCTTTTAAATCATATTTCTTCACCAAACGCTTAATAGCGACATATATTACCAAGGCTTGATGAATCACCTCTTTGTCTTGATATTTGTTTATTAATTCATTAGCGTGAGGAATTTCAGATTGATCAAGCATTTCATTTTCAAGTTCATCAATGAGGTCGTAAAGTTCATTCATTTTGATTTTTACCACATTAATTTTGTAGTTTTGATAAATGACTTTTGGTTCAATTGGAGAAGAAATTAACCAAGATGATGCACCACCAATAACACCTAAATTATTATCCTTCAAATTATGATATGCAGAAATAATTGTTGCGATGTGTTTGAGCATGCTAGCGATATGATTTTCTTCGCCACTTAGTAAAAAGCAAAGCTTATTATGATTTTCTAAATAGGTTTTAATTTCTAAAGCCGCTGGAAGAGAATTATTGCGAGAAGTGGATAAAATAACGTATGGTTCTTGTTCTTGGCTTAAATGCTTTAAAAAGAGGGCTTCTGTACCACCAGATCCAATTAAAATAACATTAAAGAGAGCATCTTTTGCATTTTCAAGGATGACTAAATCTTCATCTGCTAA
>JAKSVL010000033.1 GCA_024407995.1 Bacilli bacterium
TTTTAATTACGCTATGATTTTTATAAACAACGACGCTGAAAGATTCAGGGCGAGGAATGTCGGTGAAGACAATTACATCAATCTTTCGCCAACTAACCAGTTTAGCCCTGACGTAAGTTTTCATTAGTCATCGCTCCTAAATGATGTTTGTTCGTCACTAGTGACAACATCGTTATCCGAAGAGATTCTATCACTATTGACGCGGCAACCTTTATTGCCTTCTGTTTCATTGCCGACAACTCCTTCGTTTTGCAAACGAAGGAAGAATCTTCCTGCTCTATTAAATCCAACAGCACATTCTCTTTGAATACGTGAAATTGACATAAATTCTTGTGATAATACCCATTCTCTAATCGCTTGGTAACGTTCTTCTTCTGAATTACCTGCAGATTCTTTGAATTCCGGAGTATTAGCGTATTCGTTAGCAGCTTGCTCAGCTTCTTGCGCTAAATTAAGGTACTTCTCATCATAGTGAGTTTCATAATGTTCTTTTAAATAGCCAACGACACGAGTAATTTCTTGACGATGGATAAAGCAGCCTTGCAGACGGACAACACCAACACGTGAAACAAGCGGAGATTGAACAAGCATATCACCTTTACCAATAAGCTTTTCTGCGCCACCTTCACCAATGATAGTGACGCTATCAACTGTGCTCGCCATCATCAAGGCTACGTGAGTAGGAAGGTTTGCTTTGATAACGCCTGTTACAACATTTGTGCTAGGACGTTGCGTAGCTATACACATATGAATACCACACGCTCTAGCCTTTTGCGCGATAGAAACAACAGGCATGGAAATATCTTTGCATTGATCAACAATGTCTGCGTATTCATCAAAGAAAATCATGATATAAGGAAGCTTTTCAAAACCCAAACCAGGTGCATCTTCATTAAACTCTTTAATGTTGCTACATCCATTTTCTGCGAATAAAGCATATCTTTCTTCCATTTCTTGGCATAATTTCATCATCAAAGCTTTAGCTTCTTGAGCTTCGGTAATGATTGGGCAAAGAAGATGAGGCATATCTTTATAACGAGTCATTTCAACTTTCTTTGGATCCACCAAAACCATCTTTAAATCATCTGGTGAGTTACGCATGATAAGCGAAACGATAATGGAATTAACAAAAATAGATTTACCAGATCCGGTTGTACCTGCGACAAGAGCGTGTGGAAATTCATCAAAATCTGCATAAATGACATCACCTTTGATGTTTTTACCAAACGCAATTGCTAAAGGATGCTTTTTAACATCAGGTAAAGCTTCATAGACATCTTTGAAAGAAACCGTTGTAACGGAAGCGTTGGGGATTTCTAAGCCAGAAGTAGATTGACCTTCAACGATACTTTCAAAACGCGCACTGACACCGGATAGACGGATTTGGATATCGCCAACCATATTGGCAACGCTACGAGATGAAACGTTGTGGTTGTATCTAATATTAAAACGAGTAACAGAAGGACCAACTGTATAATCCTCGACTTGTGCACCAACACCAAAGTCATTAAACGTTGTGTTAATTGCTTCTTTTCTTTCATCAGCAACACGACGATTGAGTTCTTGTTGTTCACCTGTTTCGTATACATTTAGCACTTCTGTGCTAGGTTGAATCCATTTAACCCTTTCTTTTGGCTTTGGTTTTTGTTCAATAATTTGAGATTGAGATTGTAACGCAGGGGTTGGTTGAGGGATTGAATTAGCCATTTTCGGTTCTTCAAAAACTGGCTTTGCTTGCACCAATTCTTCGTTTAATTCGGGCACAGCATCAAAATCGAGTTGTAATTGTTCAAGTTTTGGATCTTCAACCTGCTGTGGCTGAGGAACTACTTCTGCAACCATAGGTTCTTGTTCAAATTTCTCTTCTGGCTGCTCTTGAACGTATTGATCATCAGTGTTAATAAATTTAGCAGGAGCAAACATTCCATTATCGGATATGCTAAAACTAACAGTTCCACTACCTTGTTCAACGTATGTTGGAGAAGAAATAACTGCGCTTCTTTTTGGAGCACCCATGATTTCGCTTTCGAAATTTTCTGCATCGATTTCGCTAGCATGTTTGACTATGTCAATATTCTTGATTCTTTGTTGATTTTGCTTTTGCTGAGAAATATCTGATACAGTTTCTTCACCATCATCTTTTTCATTTTTAAGAGTCTTTTTATCCTTGCCTTGACCAGCTAGTCTCAAAATTAAAGGCAAGAAATAAATGAGAATGGCAATAACTGCAATCACAATTGCAAATATCAAACCGCCTTTTTCGTTATCGAATAAGGTGTTAAAAGCACCTACTAGGAAATAGCCAATAATACCTGAGGCAAATGGATATTCGAAGAGCATTAACGGAGATGCGTCAAAATAGTTTCCACCATTCGCTTTGTCAAAAACACCCTTAATGGCATCCATTACTCCTATCGATCCATTTTCAGAATCAGACATTAACGCTAGGTTACCACCAATATCATCATTGATAATCCAAAAATGCGTGTAAAGCATGGTGATAGCAATAAGTAAAACAATTGTGGCAAAAAAGTATGAATTAAATTTCAGTTTGAAGAATTTTTTAGCGAATATTAGACGTAAGCCTAAAACATTCATCCCTAAATACAAAATGTAAGAAAAATGCCCAAAAACAAAAGTAAAAGGCGTTGATATTGCTCTGGCAACAACGCCAGTATTAAGAACTAATACAATACTCAGTAAGCACAAAAAGAGACCGAAAAAGATATAAAAATGATTTTTATTCGCGACGAATTGTCTCTTTTCTTTCATGACAATATTATATGCGCATACGAATACACGTGTCTAATGTTTTTTCGAAATAAGCGCAAATTTGCGCTTTTTTTACTCTTTCACCACGATGATTGGAATAATCATTGGTTCACGACCATTTTCGCGTTTAATAAAACGTCTAATTCTTTCTTGAGCGTTGCTCTTTGCTTCTTCAAAATCTTCTTTTTCTAAAGACAAAGCCAAAGTTATTTCTTCAACAAAAATATTCGCAATAGATTTTAATAAAGGCTCAGCTTCTTTGACGTAAACAAAGCCCCTCATTTGACAATCGGGTCCGGCAACAATACGCTTTTCACTCTTTGAAACAGTTAAAGCAATTACCACCACACCATCTATGGCAAGCTGGCGACGATCACTGATGATATTTTCGCTTGTACTGGTAGAAACGCCACGACCATCAACTAAAATTGGATGAGTCGGCATTGTATTAGGATTATTTGGAATAATACTTGGACGGCCAAGTTCGTTAAAACATAATTGCATACCATTATCTAGAATAAAAACATTAGTATGATTCAAGCCGATACCCATGGACAACGCTAATTTAGCATTAGCCATTAAATTAACAAAGTTACCTCTGACAGGAAGATAATATCTAGGTTTTAAAACGGAGAGGAAGAATTTTAAATCATCTTGTCTAGCGTGCATCGCAGTAATTTGATTTTTCTTCAGCCAAATAACTTCTGAGCCAGTGCGATATAGACTATCAACGCTTCGCGTTGCAATTGTTTCTAATGTTGGTGTGGCTAAAGCAGCATTAATGAAGATATCACGTTTGTTGAGTCTGATACGTTTATCTTGATTGGTACCTTCGCTAAGTTTAATTAATTCACGATATAAATCTTCACCATCACCGAGCATTAATATAACTAACTCTTGTTCTCTAACTCTAAGAAGATCCTCTTTTTCGATAACAATTGAGGAGATATTGCGTTTGTTATCAAAAGCCATGAAACCACGCATAATTTCAGCGGTGAACTCATTGTAGAAATAGATTTTTTTATTATTTTCAACACAAAGGTCAAGAATCTCACTAATACGAATAGAATTTTGCCAGAAGCAATCAATGAAAATTCGGCGATTGCCACTCTTGAAATATCTTTCAATTAATGGTGTGACTCTGTGACGAGGCGCACAATATCCTTCGTAATTAGCCCCTTTGCTTTCGCTCATTAACAAGAAAGTAGGTTTTTCGCTTAATTCTGCCAAAGCTTTAAGATCGAAAATATAGGCTGGATTTTTAACAGAATAGTCGACAATAAAATCACTTGTATAAACAATATTTCCTTTTGTTGTCTCAATAGCAACACCGAAGGTGTATGCCGCATTATGGGATGTTTGGAAGAAATGGAATACACGATTACTGATTGTTAAAGTACAGGTTGGAGGAATGACTTTAAAATCGAGAGTTCCTTGTAATTTATTGAAGTTGAATTGAGTCTCTATAATGTGCTTTGTGAATTCTGTACAAACAATTGGCGCGGGAGCATCATCGTAAAAGTACTTGAGCGCACCCATGTTTTCATCGTGCGAGTGAGTAATGATATAGGCTTTAAGTCGATCTTTGTTTTCAATAATGTAATGAGCATTAGTTAACAAAAAATCAACGCCTGGAATTGTTTTATCAGGAAGAGAAAGACCGGCATCTAAAACAAAAATATCATCATTGATTTCAACAACGTAGCAATCTCTGCCATTTTCATCAAGCCCGCCTAAAGCGGAGACCTTAATAATGTCTTCCATACTTCTCCCTTCATTATTATCTAAATTTATTATTTGTATTATAACTTTAAATTCTAAAATTTAAAAGACTAATCAATATTTTTGGTAATGATGATATTACTATCGAGCCCTAAAATGTTTTCTTTAACAATCTGACCAATATGAGTTGGTGCAGCAATTGACAATTTATCAATTTCTTTCATCACATCAAACATTTTGTCCTTTGGAATAGGCTTATCAGTCTTGACTGACACTAATGTATATGGGCGATTAGTTACCCTGATTGAAGAGGTGATTGTTCGTGTCGGATTAGTTAATTCCGCGATGGCGTATTTAGGACCGCGTGGGCAAGAATTACCCGTTACATTCATTTGGTCATCAATTTTTAAACGACAGCCTCTAGGGCAAATGATACAAGTTAATTCTTTCATTTAACGAGCCTCCAAAGAAACAACAATTTCTTCTTTCGCGTCAACAAGCTTTTCTTTGCTTAATTTAATCATCACCATTTCACTAGGGATAAGGACTGGTTTAATCACTTTTATTAAAACAGTATCACCACTTTTGACCATCACAACTTGATCGGTGACTGGCTGTCTAACGCGGAATTTGATAATGATATCTTCCAAAGAATCTTCTAATATAAATTGTGGCAATACGTAGGATAATCCATTACCAGGCTTAAGTGCAATTTTACCATTCTTTTTAATCATATTATTTAAATATAACGCTGCACTACGTCCTGCTAAACGAGCTTCATCACTGACAAAATCAACAACATCATGAACGTGTAAGCAGTTACCGCAGGTAAATATTCCATCAATCATTGTTTCCATGTATTGATTAACAACGGCACCTTTAGTGGATGATATAGGACAATCAATGTAGTTTAATAAAGAAATATAAGGTATCAGGCCAACGGAAAGAATGAGCGTATCGCATTCGAATTCCATTTCTGTTCCAGGAATAATTTGTAGGTTTTTATCAACAGCGCTTAAAACAACTTTTTCTAATCTGTTTTTGCCCACCACTTTGCTGACTGTTCTAGATAAATACAAAGGAATATCAAAGTCTACTAAACATTGTTGAATATTACGATTTAAGCCATTACTATATGGCATAATTTCACTAACACACAAAACTTTAGCGCCTTCTAACGTTAAACGTCTTGCCATAATTAGACCAATGTCACCACTACCAAGAATGACTACTCTTTTGCCCACCATCATGCCGTTAATGTTTAAATAGCGTTGCGCAGTTCCGGCGGTAATAATGCCACTGCAGCGATCACCGGGAAGCATAATCGCACCAGCCGTTCTTTCATAGCAGCCAGTCGCCATGATAATAGCTTTTGCTTTTAAACTCACTAAACCATCTTCTTTAGAAGAATAGGTAACAATTTTATCTTTAGATAAATCAATGACTTGGGCATTTAATTTATAAGGAATATTTAATTGTTTAACTTGTTCAACAAATCTTGATAAATATTCAGGTCCTGTCAATTCTTCTTTAAATTCTGTTAAACCAAAGCCATTGTGAATGCATTGATTAAGAATACCGCCTAAGCAATTATCTTTTTCTAAAATTAAAATATCATCTATGCCATTTTTCTTTGCTTCAATTGCCGCAGCCATACCGGCAGCGCCACTACCAATAATTATGAGGTCAATATTTTTCATCTTATTCAACCTCCTTAACTTCGTGGTCAATAATATAACTACCATCTTCTGCTAATGGTATGTCTTTTGGAGATACGCCATAATGACGAGCCATAATTAGTAAGGCTCTTGGTTGGCAAAAACCACCCTGACATCTTCCATAGCCCGCTCTTGTCCTACGTTTCATTCCTTTGATAGAAACAGGAGGACAACTTCTTGATAAGGCATCATTTATTTCTCCTAAAGAAATATGTTCACAATTGCAAACCATCTGTCCATATTCAGGATTTTCTTTGATGATATTGAGTTTTTCTTCATCAGATAAATAGAACATACGATGATACTTTTTGATACAAGGATTATATTTAGTATTACTCTTAAGAGTAATAAGTGGTCTTATTAATGTCTCAACAACATATTCAGCGATAGCTGGAGAAGAAACAAAACCTGGAGATTCTATACCTGCTACATTGATGAAATGGTTGTCACTTTTTGCATATTCAATAATAAAATCATGGCGTGTACATGTCGCTCTTAAACCAGAGAAAACACGAATCGTTTCTTTAAATGGTATGCTTGGCACCATTAAAGTTGCAGCCTTTTTAATATTGGCTAATGTTTCGCTATCTGTGGATAAATCATCAGGATCAGCTAATTCACTAGATGGACCAACAATATAGTTACCTGAAGTGGTCATAGAAACTAAAACGCCTTTACCTTTTTTACTAGGCAACGGGAAAATTGTGTGATTCACTAGGCCTTCTGCGTAATGGTCTAATACATAGTATTCACCTTTTCTTGGTGTGATAGCCCAATCAATATCTTCCACCATCATAGCGATTTTATCGCTTTTCACACCGGCGGCATTAATAACGATACGTGAAAATAAATCGCCTTTATTTGTTTTAACTAGATAAATTTCATCTTGTTTTTTGATATCTAAAACTTCATGACTTCTTAAGAAGGTTACGCCATTATCGATAGCGTTCTCCATCGCGTGTACGACCAAATTAAATGGATCGATAATACCAGCAGTTGGAGCAAAAAGTGCACCTTTTACTTCTGGATTAATATTTGGTTCCATTGCGATAACTTCTTCTTTGGATAAAAGTTTAACTTCTACACCATTGATTTTGCTGCGTTCCGCTAATTCTTTTAAAATTGGCAGTTGTTCATCTTCAACAGCAATGGTTAAAGAACCACATTGATTAAATGGCACATCCAGTTCTTCAACTAATTTTGGATATTTAGCATTGCCCAAAACATTAAACTTGGCTTTTAATGTACCTGGTTCAGGATCATAACCACTATGAATAATGGCACTATTTGAACTACTTGATGCATCACCAGCATCGTTATTCTTATCAAGAATCGCCACATCTAAACAATACTTGCTTAGTTCTCTAGCAATCATAGTACCGGTAACACCAGCACCAATAATTAAGACATCATATATTTTACTATTCATATTTATCACTTATATTCATTATATGAATAAGAAGCGCAAATGTCAAAAAAAGAAAGCCCCTTGTCATAGGACAGGGGGCATTTTGTTTAACTAAGCTTTTAAAGATTAGGCTTTTGGAACTAATCTGAAGAAGTCTAAGCTTGGAGCGCTACCATGGAAGGTCACGACGAGGGTGTTTTCACCAGCAACAATTGTGACTTCACCTAAAGTGGCATCAACTCTTGGAGCGGACATACTACCATCACCAGCAGCAATCTTAGCATCAGCATTGATGGAGACAGCGTTTGTATTGAGAGTGATTGAGCATGAATCTTTGAACATGAAGTCTGAAGCAACGCCATAAGCAGGGCTACCATTGACTGATAATTCATATTTGCCAGCTTGAGCAGCTTCAGCATTGAATTTGAATGTTAAAACTTCTTCGCCAGAAACGTTATAACCAGAGATATAACCACCACCACTATGTGGACGAGTAATACCAGAGGTACTATCTGTTAAGTTCATAAAGCTTGAAGTACCAGCCACGACTTCTTCGGCTAATTCAGCTTCTAATCTGATTTCACCAGCTTCTTGAACTTCAGTAACTGTGACTGCAACTTTAGCACTATAGAAGCCATCTTTCTTAACGATGATATTTGCACTACCCATTGAAACACCAGTGACAACACCAGCTGCATCAACAGTTGCAATATCTTCTTTATCTGATACAAATGTAGCACCTGTAGTATTAGTTACATTAATTGTTGCAGTCTTACCTGCTTCAACATTAATAGAGTCTTTATCAACTGCAA